>JAQUKI010000146.1 GCA_028719225.1 Fidelibacterota bacterium
GAAGAAATAATTTGATACTTGCCTAATTCGTAGGTCGCTGATATAATCTTTTTGTTCACCTTGTCAGACGTAATTCCCGAAGACGGTCGTCCGGGGAAAAAGCGGTCGGCGGATTTCCCATAAAAGAGACTTGAAAAGCAGGTAAATACGGTATTGTTTGATACCACCGGCCGTGGAACAAGTGCCGCCGCCGATGAGCATTAAGACAATTAATACAAGAAATCCCGTCGCGTTCCAGTTAGTATAACTTACAGTCGAAAAACCGGTGGTTGTCAGCGCTGAAACCGTTTCGAAAATAGCGACGCGGATACTCTTTCCGAATGTAGGATAAAGCCCTCGGCAGACAAAAATGAAGAGAATGAGCGACGAGACAGGTATCAAAAAAGCCATCAGGCGGACTTCACCATTACGGGTAACTGTTTTTAATTTTCCTTTTAAAAAAAGGTACGCTGTAAGAAAATTCAAGTTGCCCATAATCATCAACGCTATCGATATTGCTTCGATTGTAGCGGAGTCCCAGTGACCGATGTTTTCTGGTTTGTCTGAAAATCCACCGGTTGAGATTGCGGGAAATGCATGGTTGATAGCTTCAAAAGGAGTCATCCCGGCCAAACAGTATGCCGCAACACCTACGATTGCGTATCCTGAATAAATTCGCAGGACTAATTTAGATGACCGGCGGACATTTGGGACAAGCTGGTCTGTCCGTCCTTCGGCGATTGTAAATCCCGGACCGGCAGGTTCGGTGATAGACGCAAGTATGATGATTGCGAAACCCGCGCCACCTGCGAGTTGCATGATACTACGCCAAAGCAGTATCAAATGCGATGCTTTAGTAACGTCAACTACCGATAGTCCGGTCGTTGTATATCCGCTGACAGATTCAAAGACTGCCTGAGTGAATCCCAGTTTGTTAACGATCATTAGAGGAAAGGCGGAAAACGCGCAGATCATAATCCAGCTGATTAAAACGATAACGCCGCCTTCCTGTACTGTCAGGACGATAGGTTCACGCGGTCGCAGAGGAATCCACATCATCATTCCCATTCCGAAGATTATAGCCGCTGGTATGATGAATCCCAGACTGTATATCTGTTCTTCCGGCCACGCTAAAAGAGCGATAAGCGGTGTCAACATCAACAAGCCGCCGAGCATAAAGATCATACCGGTGTAGGAAAAAATTGCCCGGTAGCGTTGTCTAAGCGCGTAGTCGGTTCGCATACCTCTATTCATCATTATTCAGACTCTCCAGTCAGCTTTTTCAACACCTGACTATAATTTTCCGGCAGAGTCATGACGATTAACCGATCGGCGCTCTGGAGAACGGTCGCTCCACGCGGTACGATAGTTTCATCATCGCGTAAAATTACTGCCACGAGAGAATTTTCCGGCATGGCGATATCCCGAAGTGTTTGCCCGACAACCGGTGAATTTTCATTCAGCAGGAGTTCCATAACGTTCACTTTCCCTTCTCCGACGGGAATCAAGTTTGTGATTTCATCAAAACTCGCTCTTTGTTCAATCAGGCTCGATAGGATATACGTAGTAGAAAGAGCGGTTTTAATTCCGAGTTGCCGAAAAACTTCTTCATTGTCCGGATCGTTCACCAATGCAAGTGTCCGCGGGATGTGAAATTGCAGGTCAGCTAATTGGCAAATAACTAAGTTATCTTCATCGTTTGGGGTGATTGCCAGAATGGCGTTGGCGGTAAAAGCGCCCGCTTCTTCCAGTATTTGAGGATCGCTTCCGTCGCCATGCACTACAGTTACTTTCAAACGTCGCGAGAGTCGAACGCATTCATCATGATCGCGGTTTATTACGGTGACTATATATCCTTTGGAAACAAAGGTTCTGCAGAGGAAGTATATGACTTTTCCTCCGCCAACGATTAGAATTTTCATAATCCGATCCCTTCTCTTTTGGCGATCGGAGATGTCGTGATCGATTCCAGAAAAACATCACCCGCGATTAATGTCGGGGAAACCGTTTCGATGCCGAGATGATGGTAAACCTTTTCGCGCTTTAGATCGAAAACGCGCGCCATGACTCTGGGAACATGGAATAGTTTTTTTGCGACCTGAGCGACCATTACGTTCACGTTATCCTCGTGTGTCGTCGCGATCAAGACGTCCGCCTGATCCGTTTTGGCTTGTTTCAGCACGTCAAATTCAGTAGCATCACCTTCGAGCCGAAAGCCGCTGTATTCAGAGGAGAGTGCGTTGAAGGCAGATTCTCTGCTGTCGATTACAACGACACTGTGACCGCTATGACTCAATTTATTGGCGATATAGGAACCTAAGCGTCCGCAACCGACGATAATTACAAAATATCTTAGGTCAGACGACATATGTCTTTCCTTTCTCTTTTCTTTTTATGCGGGTTGGTTAATGAATGATATTACTCTTCGGTTTCCATGTAGTTGACCGATTTAGATTAATCCTTGCAGGTTCATAGGTAGGATCAAGCGATAAAGCTGCCCTGTAGTTTTTTTGCGCTTCAAGAATGTCGTCTTGTATCTCTAAAATGGCGCCAAGCAAATTAAATGCTTCGGGTCGGGAAGGATCGAGTGAAATAGCCGCCCGCAAGTGTTCGATTGATGCATCGAAGTGCCTCTCACAGATACATTTCTTGGCAAATTCGATAGAGGATGCATAGTCGGCGACTTTCTGTTTATCGATCTGATCTCTGTCGATCACCCGGGAAACCAATTCCCGTATTTCGTTTGGCGCGAACGGTTTTTGGATAAAATCCACCGCGCCGAGTTTGATCGTCTCAACTGCCGAGTCGATCGTGCCATGAGCGGTGATAATAATGACGCGAATATCCGGCCTGATCTCACGAATCTGCCGTAGCACTTCGATGCCGTCGATCCCGGGCATCTTGAGATCTAAAAGAATCAGGTTGAAATCTTTTTCTTTCAGTTTAGCGAGCGCTTCTTCTCCGTTGACAGCGGTGTCCACTTCCGCCTTAAGCACCTCTAACGACTGAGAGAGAGTCAGGCGGATGTTTTTCTCATCATCGACAATTAATATTGATTTAACGTTCATTGTATAATCCTCCAACTGATTAGTTTATTCTGTAACTGGCAGAGAAAAGGTGAAGGTACTTCCTTCTCCGGGGATTGAATCCACCCAGATCGTACCTCCATGAGCGCGGACAATTTCCTTACAGATTGCCAATCCGAGACCGGTACCGCCAAAGTCCTTCTGGCTCTTGGCTTGCATAAACTTGTCAAAGATTTTAGATTGGTATTCATACGGAATGCCAGCGCCGTCATCATTGATGGAAATATGGATTTGAGGTCCAATGTATTCGGCAGAAATGCGAATGTGTCCGCCGGTATTGGTATACCGGAAAGCGTTAGAGATCAGATTTGTCAGCACCCAGATAATTTTGTTGGGATCCGCTATTACATCGGGAAGGTCTTCCGGTATTTTCATGGAAAGATCGACCGATTTTGCCTCTGCCTGTGTTTTTAATATAATCACGGCTTTTTCACAAAGTTTCTGGACTTGGACTCGGTCAAAATCCATTTTCATCTTTCCGGCCTCGATTTTTGAAAGGTCTAACAAATCGGCGACAAGTGCTTTAAGTCGTAATAAATCTTCATGGGCGGCTGTAAGAAGTTGTTGCTCCTTCTCACTGATTTTATCCATTGTTTTTTCCATAAGAAGATCAATGCTCATGGTAATGCTGGTAAGAGGCGACCGTAGTTCGTGCGAAGCGGTCATAACGAAATCGCTTTTAAGACGGTCGAGTTCTTTGAGTTTGGTTACATCGCGCAAAAGCAGTACGACTCCCAGCATCGCATTGTTTTTTGTACGAACAGGTGTAATTGAAAACTGGTAATAATGTTGTGTTTCGTTCTGCTGAATTGAGATTACGTTTTTACTCTCCTCAATTTGCGGAGGTTTTCCCGATTCAGCCGACTGTTTCACATAATTGAATAACTGTTCGTCTCTGACGATTTCCAGAAAATGTTTACCCTGACTTTCGTTTGGTTCTATGCTAAGTATTTTTGCAGCAGTTGGGTTGATACTGGTTACTTTAAATTCGGCGTCCACAACGATGATACCGTCGTCGATGCTCCGAAGGATACTTTCACTCTTTCGTTTCTCGGCAACGATCTGCTCGATATTCAGGTCATGATATGTTTTTAATTTATTAGCCATGGTATTGAACTCGACAGCCAAACGGCCTAATTCATCTGAAGAATCGGTCGAAATCTCCACGTCATAACTACCTTTTGCGATTTTTTGTGTTGCCTCCATAATTTGTTGAAGCGGTTTGACAAGGAGCTTTGAAAGCAATAAACTAAATCCCAATCCTACCGCTATGGCAACCATCCCGATGATGATCATGGACCAAATGGCTTTTTCTGCAACATATTGTGCTCGCTCGCTCGCTTGAAACATGGCTTTCTGATTGATTTCGCGCAGGCGAACACATGTATTACGAACCGACTTGAAGGAAGGAAGTATGACTTCGTGATAGAGCCGCCCCGTTTTTTGCGGATTTTCCAGCGAGAGTTGCCTTAGTTTTTCACAATTGACCAGATAGGAAGTATATCCTGAGTCGATGGTCGTGACGATTCGATCTTCGCCACTAACGGTGATATTATCCTTCGCCCGACTAAGCCATTGTAGAAACAGGCTTTCATTTTCACGGAATTGTTTCAATCCTTCGTTATCATAACCGACGATCAACAGAAGTATTGCGCTATCCTGTCGTTCTATGGCATCGATCATGTTTTCTGCCGCGAGAATACTTTTATAGTTTTCCCTCAGAATGGCGTCACTGGCTCTGCCTAAATTAAGCAGGTTAATAAAAGCCCATATGAGTACGACGACCGTCAGAAATAGAGCTGTTCCATAGCCGAGGAGTATTTTTTTTCGAAGAGTTTTAATCATGGGGGAATTTTACCGTTGTTCAGTTTCGACCACGTGTAAACGTGCTTTTCATGCGGTGATATTACAAATATTTTAAGAAATATACAATTTTCGGTTAATGAGGTTCTGAAAGGACGTACATCCTAGAGATGGTTAAAATTTGGTAAATGATTTCCTGATTTTCTAAATAGCACATGACCGTGGTTGATCCGCGACTTTTCATCAGCGTTTAGATCATAAAATAAAAGATTCTGAATTCTTATGTCTTTTTGTAGATTAGTTCGTGAACGAATTGATTGCGATCATCGATGATGAACCGGATATTCGCGAATTAGTTGCGATTCATCTGAAAAAGACCGGTTTTCGGACGATTCTCTTCCCGGATGCGAACCGGTTTTTCGATTGGCAGAAGAACAACCTTCCGAACCTCATCGTTCTCGATCTGATGTTGCCGGATATGGATGGCACGGAAGTGTGCAAGATCATCAAAAACGATGAACGACTGGCTCATATTCCGGTCATCATGCTGACCGCCCGAACCGATGAGATCGATAAAGTACTGGGACTCGAGATCGGCGCTGACGATTATGTGACAAAACCATTTTCGCCCAAGGAATTAGTCGCCCGCGTTAAAGCCGTTCTGCGTCGGACGGAAACGAAAGCTCCGGAAAAGACGGTTGTTAATTTTGAAGGACTATCTATCGATTTTGATAAATATGAAATATCAATTGACGAAAAACCGGTCAGTCTGACGCCAACCGAATTTCACATCCTGAAGATCCTGACGCGGAAACCCGGCTATGTATTCAACCGGGACCGTATCCTTCAGGAATTATGGGGCGAGGACAAGATCGTCATTGCCCGGACGATCGACGTTCATATCAAGAATCTCCGCGATAAACTGGGAAAATACGGCCAATGCATTCAAAATTTGCGGGGAGTCGGATACAGGATTCAACTATGAAGAAAACATTTTTCTCGAAAATATTCACCGGCTACCTGATCGTTATTCTTTCGTTGACCGGATTGATCCTTTTCGCGTCGCTCCGGTTGATCCGTACACAGACCATCAACACGCTTTCAATCCAGATGGTCAATTATAATCATGTCTTGGCGCAGGGATTCGCGCCGTTAATTAAAAATCGCGATTATGCTAAGTTAGATCAATTGACAAAAAAATACCGGACGGAAACGACGACGCGGATTACCGTGATCGATACGACCGGCAAGGTAGTCGCCGACTCCGAAAAAGATCCGAAACAGATGAACAACCATCTTTATCGCCCGGAAATACGCACGGCGCTGTCCGGTGAGGTTGGTTCGGATATTCGGTTCAGCGGTACGGTGGATTCCGAGATGCTGTACGTCGCGACGCCGTTGATCCAAAACGGACAAACAACCGCCATCATTCGATCGAGTATTTATTTAAGTGATGTCAGGACGATGATCGTCGGATTCAAACAACGCTTGCTCAGAATTATGCTCGCCTGTGTTTTTCTCGCATTGGTGATTTCATATCTGTTGGCGAAAAATACGATTCGTCCGATCCGGCTGCTCGTGAAAGCATCCCGGAAAATCACGGG
>JAQUKI010000147.1 GCA_028719225.1 Fidelibacterota bacterium
GACATCGACGAAAAAGGCTCGTGGATCGTTTTTGCCGACGATACTTCGTTTCGCCTTGTTTCCATCTCGACCCGGAAAACCTATTTCCTCGAAAAAAACGTCGGCAGGAACCGCGTGATCACGGATGTCCGGCTTCTTGAGGGAAATAAATTTGCGGTCGTCACCGGTTCGGAATCGTTCAATAAAAACGCCCGGATTTACAATCGTCCGGAAATCTCTGTCTATTCATTTAGCGGTAACGTGCTGTTCCGGGAAAAATTTTCAAGCGACTATTCTTATACCGGTCGGTTGTTGACTTCGGCGGACGGTTCGATCATCGGCATCGTTCTCCAAAATCGCTTTATCACAATTCGAAATAAAAACTAAACTCAGCGGTTGTCGCTCACCGGCAGTTCCGCAGAGAATCATCCTAAGAGAGGAGTGGCTTATGAATTATATCTGGCTGGGATTGATGGTTATTTCGCTTGTCGTCGGCGCCATCAACGGGAGATTGGAAGAGGTTACCAATGCGGCCGTAACTTATGCAGCCTCGGCGGTCGATATTGCTCTCGGGCTGATCGGCATCATGACCTTTTGGCTTGGCATCATGAAAATCGCCGAAAACGGCGGCATTATTAAAATACTTTCCCGCGCGATCCGCCCTATCGCCAAATGGTTATTCCCGGATATTCCACCGGATCATCCGGCCATCGGCGCAATGTTGATGAACATCATCGCCAACTGGCTCGGCCTCGGCAACGCCGCAACGCCGCTGGGACTGAAAGCGATGGATGAACTTCAAAGCCTGAATCCGGAAAAAGACACCGCAACGAACTCGATGATCACGTTTCTGGCGTTGAACACTGCCAGTATCTGCCTGATCCCGATGACCGTTATCGCCGTCCGCGCGAAACTCGGTTCCGCGAATCCATTCGAGATTATCAGCACGACAGTCGTTGCATCGACCTGTGCGACGATCGCGGGTGTCACGGCGGCGAAATTGCTTCAGCGTCTTCCTTCGATGAAAAAATCAAATCCGCACCGGCTGCCCGAATCAAGCAAGAAGGAGGAAAAATAACATGACCGACACGCTTACGGCAACAGCCATCGTCGATACACTGAAACAGGTCGCACAAACAGTGGCGACCGTTCCGACGGAAACGACGTTCGTCACGATCATGAAAGGTTTCTCCAATTATGCCATTCCATTCCTGCTGCTCGTCATACCCGTCCTCGGCTACATTAAAAAAGTAAAAGTTTACGAATCGTTCATCGACGGCGCAAAAGAGGGATTTAATACCGCCGTCCGGATCATTCCGTACTTAGTCGCGATCCTCGTCGCGATCGGCATGTTCCGCGCCTCCGGCGCGATGGATTATTTCGTTGCCATTCTTTCCCCGCTCACCAATCTCATCGGAATGCCCGCCGAGACATTGCCCGTCGCTCTCATGCGACCACTTTCGGGAAGCGGCGCGCTGGGAATCGTGACCGAGTTGATGAAAGAGCACGGTCCGGACAGTCTCATTGGCCGCATTGCATCGACGATGTGGGGAAGTTCGGAAACGACATTTTATGTTGTCGCGGTTTATTTTGGAGCGGTTGGCATCAAGAAGACCCGCCACGCGATTCCATCAGGACTGATCGGCGATACCGTTGGTTTGATTATGGCGGTGGTTCTTTGCCTCATCGTTTTTGGAGTCAATTAAGCCTGCCATAGAGAATAACTCCCGGCGGTTTCTGAAAAAACAAAAAGCGCAAACAGGTGAATATTCCCGTTTGCGCTTTGTCATGAATTCTTTATTTGGATTTCTTGAAATTCGGTTTGGTCAGTTTGATAAAACCGATGAGTCTCCAGAAAACCCACAGGATGACTCCATAAAGAATCAGCAAACCTAATGTAATCCAGTAGCCTTTATATGTATTACCGAAGAAATTCATCGGCGCGTTGAGTAAGATTAACAACGGCAAACCGAGGAATAGCGCCACCCCGCTGGAATAAACCAAATCTTCCGCGACGGGCGTTTTAAAATCCGGATCGGTCACTCGAACGAGGACAAGTCCCGAATTAAGTGTGCCGGTCATTTCGCCAAAAATGCCGACGAAGCGCTCGAACTTATAATCATCAAACGCCCGGTTGCAGACATAACGAAGCAGGATATACGTAACGATTGTACCGAAAACCGACATAACAAAGAGTGGCGCCCAGTATTTCCAAACAACGGTCAAACTGATGGCGCAGATCGAACCGACGACCAGAAAATCAACGAAAAGTCCGGCAGTCCGATTCATCAAACCGACGTCGATCATATAACTCTTTTTCGTGATGTCCAAAAGCTTCCGCACAATTATTGCAACCAACAAAGCGAGAACGAAATGGAAAGCCCAGACGGTTGCGGCGAATTTTACAGCCCCGTGCGATTCCATGAATCCCACCAGCGTTGATGTCAACACCCATGTCAGCCAATATACGACACCAATAAGTCCGATGTGAAAAGCAAGCGGTTCGATCGCTTCCTGCGAAAGAGTCAGAAAAGAGCCGATTTCCGGTTTCCCGTGTTTGACAACGCCGGTCCGCATATCTTCCGTGATACCTTCCAGTCCCTTGATGAGATTCGTTTCTCTATTTTTAATGCCGCGATTAATAATGATAATGCCGCCGAAGTACGCGATTAAGTAGCCGATCGCCGCTATCGTCAACCCGGTTGCCGCGCCGCCTTCCAATCCGAAGCTTTCCCACGCTTTGCCCATCGTAAACGCCTGTCCCGGACCCATTCCGAATCCCATCGGCAAAAGCAATCCGATCGACGGCGACAGTTTCGGCATTGTCGTATAGATAAAAGCAAATGCGACCAGCAGACCGACCACAGCCTGCACAATGTAGCTGGAAAGCATTGTTATCCCGAAACTCAGCGGGCCTTTTCCCCAGCTCGTTTTCTCCTGCCGTAATCCCATTGCCACAAACGTCAGCGCCAGTAAATGATAGACATAAGCACCGAGATGGTCCATGTTCAAATCGAGCAATCCAAGAACTTGAGGTCCGACGATCAACCCGATGAATCCCGCAATGATGTTATTTGGAATCAGATATTTTTGGAAGAATTTCCCGTAACGCCTGCAAACCGTACCCAGAATTAGAAAAATGCTCAGATACATGAAATCCTTGATGAGGGAAAGAAAATTGATGTCAAAATTCCATAGAGTCATACGCGCTCTCCTGTAATGCGAATAGTTATTCTGGTGAGTGAGTTGTTTATTTTGTGCCTTTAATCCTGATTTGGATCATCTTTTATATGCCGGTTCGGCGCATCGAGAACTTCCGGATATTTCAGACGTTCGACGATCCCGCGAGCCAGTTTTCCGCCCTGTGCGCCATCGACGATCCGGTGATCGAACGTTCCCGAAATCGGCAGGATCGACCGGATAACGATCTGCCCGTCCACGACAACCGGTTTTTCCTCGATCTTTCCGATCGCCAGAACGGCTGGCAACTTCCCGATCGGAAACAGCGCGGGCATTCCGGTCGTCAGACCCCACGTTCCGATATTCGTCAACATGATACTCCCGAACGGATCGGCAGGAATTTTGAGAAACGGGAATGAGAAGCCGAGATCGAAAATCCACCATTTGATGAAAAGAAAGATCGGCCTTCTGAACGGCCAAGGAATCTTGGCGACAGCGTCTTTGGCGGCAAACGCGCCTCCACCCGTCTCGTCACCTTTCCGCTTTTTCTCGATCCGCCCGGCGGTGTATTCGGCGATTTCCGAGACTGAGAGTTCCTGCGTCCTGGGAATGACCAATCCTGTCATCTCTTTTCCTTCCTTGACGGATATGGAAAGAAAGATATTCGCATCTTTGCGATAAACGATTTTTCCGCGTCGGACGTAACAATTGATATCCGGAATGTCTTCATAAAGCGATCGGGAGAGTGCCGCGGCGATAAAGTTAGTGATGGTCAGGCGTTTGCCTTCCGCTTTTCGCTTTTGGATGTACTTCATCGTTTCCGTTACGTCGATATCAAACGTGCCGTAAATCTTACTGTCGGAAGGCGCTTTGTAGGCCGCAACCGCAAAATCCCGCCATGAATTTCCCTTTTCTGCTTTTCCCAACCCTTGCTCCGTTAATATTCAAACTACCGGCGTTTAATTTAAACGTTTCTTTTTAAAAGACGAATGTTTTCATATTTATCCGCTCCGGGTTCACCCGTCATACCCGAAATCCCGCTTTTATATCTCCGCGTTTATCGTAAATTTTCTCGTGTTTATTGAACTTTTCACGTAAAGGGGTTTTGATAATGTCATTGTTAAAGAAGTCTTTATCTTTTCTTTTCATCTTCTCGGTCGCTTATTCCCAGCAAATCACCGGCCTGTCAGAATGGAACATTTTCCTCGATCCGGGACACAGCCAGAGTGAAAACATGGGCATCTATAATTATTCCGAAGCCAATAAAAACCTGAGAGTCGCCCAGAATCTGAAACAACTCTTGGAAACCAATACCGACATCGACACGGTTTATTTAAGCCGCATAAACGATACGGAAAGCGTCGATCTTTCGACAAGAACCACAATGGCCAATAATCTCGGGGCGTCATGGTTTCACTCCATTCACAGCGATGCCGGTGCGGCGACGTCCAATAGTACTTTATTGCTCTGGGGACAATATAACGACGGAAGAGAGAAAGTCCCAAACGGCGGTCACGCCATGAGCGATATTATGATTGGAAACCTGACCAGCGGGATGAGAACGACTTCGGGTGGATCCATCGGCGATTGCAGTTTTTATACATGGAGCACGTGGTGCGCGGAATCTGGCGGTCCGTATTTAGCGGTCAATCGCGGTTCGGCGATGGCCTCCGAACTCAGCGAAGCCGGATTTCACACGAATCCGAAACAGAATCAACTGAACATGAACGCCGAATGGAAACGTCTCGAGGCCTATACCTTTTACTGGTCGATCCTCCAGTATCACGGCATCGCGATCCCGCCGGTTGGAATTTGCGCGGGCATCGTATCGGACATAGAATCAGCGGTTCCGATCAACGGCGCGGTCGTCAAAATAAACGGTCAGACTTATACGACGGACTCTTACGCGTCCCTGTTCAATAAATACTCGACCGACTCGACCCAACTTCACAACGGCTTTTTCTTCTTTGAAAATCTGCCCAACGATTCGCTGGTCATCACCGCTTCCGCCGCCAATTACGAAAGCGATACGGTCAAGATATTCATCAAGGATAATTTTTTCACGTTCAACGACTTTACGCTGGTTTCCACGATCCCGCCCACCGTCGCATCGACAACTCCGGCAAACGGCGACACGACTTTCATCGTCGGAAACAACCTGATCGTCAACTTTAGCCGTCCGATGGATAAAACTTCCGTCGAAGCAAATTTTAAACTCGATCCGCCGGCCGCAGGAACCTTCAAGTGGAAAAATTCCGACCAGCAATTGCTGTTCGGCACGGACAGTCTGGAAGATTTAACGAGTTATACGCTGACGCTCGGCGCGCTGACTCAGGATAGATACGGCCACTTCATCGACGGCAATAAAGACGGAATCGGCGGCGATAGTCTGGAAATCGCGTTTCGCACAAATAAGGATCTGACGGCGCCGAAGCTGTTGTCCGCCTTTCCGACCAGCAGCGCGACCAATGTCGATCTCCAACCGATCATTTCCTTTACATTCAACGAACTGCTCGCCGATACGAGCGTTCACGCCGCAACCGTCAAACTTAAACGCTATTCGGACGGCACATATCAGGCCGGGACGATCGTCCATTATCAGGTTGGCGAAAAGAGCGTACTGACATTTTTCCCGACGCAAAAGCTCAACGTGAACGAGGTTTATACGACTTATCTCGCCGCCGGACTTACCGACGTCTATGGAAACAAGACGACATCCACGCGCGCCTATTCATTCCGAACGATGACAACGGATCTGCAAGTCACGAATATCGAATCGTTCGATTCGGGCGTCGGAAACTGGATGTCCCCGACCGGCAGCGGCTCGACGACCGGCATTCTTGCCGAAGCCACGAGCGTGGCTCAAAACACCGTTTACCTCAATCCATTATCGAACAGCGCCAAATCGATGCAACTCAATTATGGCTGGAATCTTGCGGTCAGCGAATGGCTGATCCGGGAATATCTGCAGAGCGGGACACCGAGAAACATAACGTTCGATCAGAGTTCCATTCTTCAGGTTTATGTTTTCGGCGACGGAAGCGGCAACCAGTTCCGGTTCGCGGTGGATGAAAATTATCCAATTGAAGCGCCGACCTCCCACGAGGTTAGTCCGTGGATCACTATCGACTGGCTCGGATGGAAACTCATTTCGTGGGACGTTACGAACGACGGAACCGGCGCATGGCTCGGCGATGGAACCGTCACCGGAACACTGAGATTCGACAGTATTCAATTGACATATGTGACTGACGCCAAAACCGGCGGCTCGCTCTATTTCGACGATCTGCGCGCCGTGAAAAAGGTCGCCGTC
>JAQUKI010000148.1 GCA_028719225.1 Fidelibacterota bacterium
AACCGGCACAGCCACGACCGCTGCATTAGTATGAACATCCCAATTCAATTTTCCTGTCAATGTATTCAGACAATAGATCGACGAGTCCGCCGAACCGACAACTATTATGTTTCCTGAAACCGCGGCAGAAGAAAAAACGGGTGCGTCGGTCTTAAACTGCCAGACTTCCTTACCGGTTTTCAGCGAAATCGCCCGAACAACTCCGTCGCCAGAGCCGATAATCACTTTTCCGCCTGCGACTACCGGAGATGACACCAACGTGTACTTCGTGTCGAATTCCCATTCCTTCTTTATATCCTGACTAATACCATCTAAAGAAAAATCCGGTCTGTAAAACCTACAATCGATTCCTTCAGGTTTTTGATAATTCAGCAGAATCCTTCCCCATATTTCCGATGTTCGGATTCCGGGCGTTCGTTCGCAGAAAGTCATAGAATCCGGATAGACATTCACTATCGTAAAACCGCCGACTTCCTGATTTCCTCGTAGGTTTGAACGACTCATTACGCCGGGAATTCCTTCATATTCTGTGATTAGATTCGAATGTCCGTGACCATGTAAAATCGCCTGAACATTATAGTCCTTTGCCAAATCGGCAACTTCGAACCAGTTGCTGATGGAATTATCCAGTGGATAGTGCATGATAAAAATTGCTTTCTCAGAAGATTTAGACACATTCTTAAGCGTCATTTCAATCCAGCGAATATCTTCTGGTGAAATATAACCGTCGCCCATTCGCATCAGCGGTCCTTGGTGGAAACCAATGAATTGAAAACCTTTGTATTCAAAGAAAAATTTATCGTCGCCCCATAGTTTCCGGAATTTTGTCCCGCCTGACGATGACCATTTGAGTTCATGATTGCCCGGAATGATGTGGTAAGGTATAACTATTTTGTCTAAAATTGCCTTGGCTGTATCCAGATTTCCGTTGACGTCCATTTCAGTAACATCGCCGGAGATGATCGCAAAATCGATTCCATCGAGAGAATTAATATCCGCTACCGATCTCCGCAAATCAATTGCCGCCGATTCCGAACCGATATGTGTGTCCGAAAGCCATGCAAACCGAAATAACGGTTCAGCAGAAAACGCCTTCGATATACAAATTGACAGAAAAAACAACCACATTATGTTCCGACGATTTTTCATTCTGAACCCTTTCGATACCAATTCGCCCAACAAGCACCAGTAATTTGGACGATTCAATCCGAATTTCCAACAACGATAACCAACACCATAAATTAAAAATCCCGCCAGTGTGCGGGATTTTTTGTAGCGGGGAGAGGATTCGAACCCCTGACCTTTGGGTTATGAGCCCAACGAGCTACCAGCTGCTCCACCCCGCGATCATCTTTTAAAAAGCGGGTGAAATTTAACGAAAATATACCGAAAATTCCAAGCTTCAATTTGAATTTTTCCAGCCAATAACATTCATTTAAACGAAAAATAACTTTTTTTCCAAAATTATTTATTGAACATCAAACATCGTAATCTTAACCATAACTGATAATATCCGTCTATATTCTTTAAATAAAATCTACAATTAGAGAAGGAAAATTTATTCATCAGCAAAACGAAGTTTTCATATCGGTATATTATAACGCCACAACATAATACGTGACATTCAATTTTTCACGATGTAACTTTTAGAAGGTTTTTGAGAACGACGTAATTCCGAATTACAATACGACTGGGGACAAGGAAAATATGATACCAAAAAAATTCGTGCTTTTTGTTGGGAATCGACCAAACAACCTCGAGACGGATAAATTTAAAATAGAAATGCAGGAATTACCGCTTGCTGTTCAATGGACGCATGATGTAACAAACCTTACCGAACAATTGAATCAATATTCACCGGATTTCGTCGTCATCGATCGGAACTTGTCATCCAACGACGTGACTTCCGTTTTAGGAACATTCCGGAATAGAGAAATGAATGCATCTTTTATACTGTTTTCCGATTTAAGTACAAGCAATCAGATACTCGACCAACTCTCTGTTTTATCAGGAAATGGTTTTGCTGAAGTTAAACAGGTTATTACGTCACTGAAAGATCTAACTGATCCGGCAACAAATCCGGAAAAATTTTATCGAACGATTTTCGAAAATACAGATACGGCGTTGACAGTTATCAATGAAGACATGACAATAATGCTCGTGAATTCGGTCTTTGAAGAAATTTCAGGTTACTCAAAAGCCGAAATCGAGGGTAACAAAAAATGGACCGAATTCATTTTCCCGGATGATCTGGAAAGAACCAAATCATACCATAATCTTCGCAGAATCGATAATAAAAAGGTACCGCGTCGTTACGACGTTAGATGCTTGGATCGGTCTGGAAAAATCCATTATTGCCTCATTTCCGGTTCAATCGTTCAAGGAACAACGGTTTCAATCATCTCACTTTTTGACATGACCAATTTTAAAAAAACCAGAGATGCTTTGGAAGAAACCGAAAGTAAATACCGGATGCTGTTCGAGAATTATAACGATTCCATCTCGCTCTGCGATCAGGACATTTTCATTTCATGTAATCCAAAAACCTTCCAAATGTTTAGATGCCGGGAAGAAGATATCGTCGGACATTCGATCGTTGAATTGTTCTCTCCTACTCAAACGGATGGCAGAGAATCTAAAACTGTAGCGTTGCAAAAAAGTAAGGATGCACTTGCAGGTTTTCCCCAGTTCTCAGAATTCACGATGAAAAGACATGACGGTACTGTTTTCCCTTCGGAAGTCAGCCTGAGCCGCATTATCGTCAACGATAAATCTTACCTCCAGACAATTATCCGCGATATAACCGAACGACAGAATGCGCTAAAAGTTCAGAAAGCTATGTATGAAATCGCAGTTGCGGCTCATAAATCGGAGAATATGCGTGATTTGTCGAAAACCATTCAAATCGTTCTGGGAGAAATACTCGACACAAAAAATTTCTTTATCGTCTTATACGATCAGGAAACCGATCGAATTACGCTTCCTTACTTTAGTGATGAAATGGATGTCATCGATAGTTTCCCCGCCGGAAAAACACTAACGGCATATGTTATTCGGAATAACCGTCCGGTTTTACTCAAAACGCCACAGGTTATGGAACTCGTCAATAAAGGTGATATCGAGATTATTGGTACACCTTCGAAAATCTGGTTGGGAGTTCCTTTGAAATTGGATGAAATCGTCATCGGCGCGATCGTCATTCAAAATTATGAGGACGAAAACGCATTGACCCAGAACGATTTTGAGATCATGAAATTCGTCGCTGACCAGATCGGTTTCTCTATCGAACACAAACGTGCGACCGAAGAATTACAGAAAACCCATTCGATTTATCAGAAAGCTATAGAAAACTCACATAGCGTTCCCTACCGACGAAACTTCATTACAAACAAGTATGAATTTTTCGGTACGAACTCCAAAGACATTTTTGAAATCAGTTCGCAGGACATGACGGTTGAAAAATTTGCTGGAATCGTAAAAGAAAAAACTATTACCGATCCGGAAGCACCCCCAGATATTAAAGAGTATGCTACGCAGTTTAAAGAAGGAAAATCCAACCGGTTTTGGGTGGATATAAAAGTGGAAACTCCAGACGGAAACACGAAATGGCTCAGCGATTACTCTGTTCCGATTCGTGACCCCAAAAACGGAAAAGTCACAGGTTCGATTGGAATACTGCAGGATATTACCGAACGCAAGCAAATCACCGAAGCTCTTAGTCTTAGTGAAAAACGGTTCAAGGAACTCTGGGATAACGCGCCCATCGCCTATCACGTCCTGAATACCGACGGAATTATTCTCGACGTCAATCAGACGGAATGCGATATGTTGGGATATTTGAAGACGGAAATGGTTGGCCGACCGATTTTCGACTTCATCTTATCTGATCAAAAATCCGCCGCTCAGCAAAGATTTGAAAAAAAAATCAGCGGCAATTATGTGCCAACATACGAAGAACGTGTGTACGTAAAAAAGAATGGCGACCAGTTTTTTGTTTCGATCAAAGATTTGTTTGAACGCGATGCCGACGGAAAAGTATGCGGTATCCGAACAACAATGCTTGACATTACAGAACGAAAAAAGGCTGAAGCCGCATTAACTGAAAGCGAAAAACGATATCGCACACTTTTTAACAGTGGAAACGATGCAATTTTTGTCTCGTCTTTCAGCGAGAACGATTCGCTCGGAAATTTTATCGAAGTCAACGAAATCGCTTGTAAGAAGCTCGGTTATACGCGGGAAGAATTGCTGGAGATGTCGCCGCTGGATTTCGGGATTTCAGAAAATAAAGACAAGACTCTTGACCTGTTGAAATCTCTCAAGGTCAATAAACCGATTATTCAGGAAACGGTTCATACAACCAAAGATGGAAAACGCATTCCGGTTGAAGTTAGTTACCTGCTCATCGAGATCGAAAATCGAAAAGCGGTTCTCAGCATTTCCAAAGACATTTCCGAACGAAAGGAAATGGAATTTGAGCGCCAGCGTTCTGAAAAACTGGAATCGATCGGCATTCTCGCCGGTGGAATCGCTCATGATTTCAATAACATTCTGACGGTCATCATGGGCAACATCACACTTTCGAAAATGTATTCGGAACCTGGCACTAAAGTCTTTGAACGATTGACGGAAGCGGAACGGGGCGCTTTTCGTGCAAAAGACCTGACTCAGCAATTACTGACATTTTCCAGAGGCGGTGCTCCGATTCTAAAAACGGCTTCTATCAAGGAACTTCTGCTTGAATCCGCTAAATTTCCTCTCACTGGTTCTAAAGTCAAATGCGAATTTTTCATCGCCGAAAACCTTTGGCATGTTGAGATGGACGAAGGTCAGATCAATCAGGTTATTCATAACATTGTCCTGAATGCCGAGCAGGCCATGCCGGAAGGTGGTCTCATTCACGTCATTGCGGAAAATATTCAGATCGGCCCTGACAATACTTTATTACTCAAACAAGGCAAATTTATAAAAATTACCATTCGCGATAACGGAATCGGAATCGCCAAAGAACATTTGAAGAAGATTTTCGATCCATACTTTTCAACGAAATCCAAAGGAAGTGGACTCGGGCTGACTATGGTTTATTCAATCATCAAGAATCACAACGGCGTTGTGACTCTTGATTCGAAACCCGGCGTTGGAACAACTTTCTATATTTATCTTCCCGCCAGCGAAGGCACCTTAGAAAAAAATGACGATGAAGAGAAAAACCTGCTTTCCGGCTTCGGAAAAGTGCTTATCATGGATGATGAGGAGTTAGTCAGGGAAATGGCAGCGGAAATGTTGAAAAACCTCGGCTATGAGGTTCAAATCGCCAAAGATGGTACGGAAGCCATCGCTTTATATCAAAAGGAAATGAAAAACGGTTCGCCGTTTTCAGCAGTAATCATGGATTTGACAATTCCCGGTGGTATGGGTGGCAAAGAAGCGCTTCAAGCGCTTCGAAAATTCGATCCCTCTGTTAAAGCGATCGTTTCCAGCGGTTATTCCAACGATCCGGTTATGTCGCGATATTCGGAACACGGTTTTTCCGGCGTTGTTGCCAAACCATATAAAATTTCCGATCTTGGTATGGCTTTAAAAAAGGTGATGAAGAAATAATTCTATCGAATTATTCCCGACTTAATATCGTCATCTATTTAGGATGTTCGACTTTCGCTACGGCCCAATCCAGTGCTTCGTTCAGCATTGTCTGCGGCGGTTCGGTGATAAAACCTGATTCCATCAACTGATGCGTCATTCTGCGGGAATATTCGATGTCGATTTTAGCCTTTTGAAACGTGGAATCATAGTCAACCATTTTCCGAGCGACGCCATCGCGAATTGCCTGCATCGCAACTTCAGCAGCCACGAACGCGAAAACGTCCGGTTCATCCATTTTTGGAATAATATTTTCGGTCGTGATGCCGCGTTTTTCGGCATAGTTCGCCAATGCATTCGCGGCGGCGATTGCCATTTCGTCGGTGATTTTTCTCGCGCGGACTATCAAAGCACCTTTTAAAATTCCCGGAAAACCCAACGAGTTATTAACCTGATTGGGAAAATCGCCTCGACCTGTCGCCGCGATAAATGCGCCTGCTTCCTTAGCTGCATGCGGATATATTTCCGGCACCGGATTAGCACAAGTAAAAACGATCGATCTTGACGCCATTGACCGAATCCATGATGGCTTAACTGTGTCTGGACCAGGTTTCGATAAAGCGATTAACACGTCGGCGCCCTTCATGGCTTGCCCGATGTCCGATATAAAATCAGGATTTGTCGATTGGCAAAGTTCCCACGTATGGTAATATCTTGCATCAGACTCGATATCCTGTCGATTTTTGGAAAGCGCTCCGTTGACATCAAAAAGAATAATTTTCTGCGGGTCGGCGCCGGCTGTAATGAGAATTCTGGCAACCGAAGTATTCGCGGAGCCGGCTCCCAGCATGACAATCCGAATTTCGCCGGTCTTTTTATCGGCAAGTTTT
>JAQUKI010000149.1 GCA_028719225.1 Fidelibacterota bacterium
GCAAATGCTTTTTGGGATTTCGGTAAGGCGCGGCGCTTGCGGGCGAAAGGAATATTGGTTTCGAGTTTCTCCATCCACCACCGGAAACTGAACGCACCGGTTAAAATCACGACGGATGAAATTGCCAACAGCCAGAACCAAATCTCGGAAAAAACCGAACTACCGATCCGGTTCCAACCGGAATTGTCACGCCGGATAAACCGGATATCCTGCCCCAAAAGTGAAACCTCTTCTTTGTTCAAGCCGGACCGGTCTGAAGCAAACGTGTTGCCTTTAGGATTGACGCGAACATCGAATCCTCTTGCCGTCATGCTGATATAGCCGCCGCGATTTGGATCAAAATACGAAAAACTAATCGGCGGAATCCGGATGAGCCCGGAACTGCGCGGGATCAGTACATATTCGTATGTCACGGTTCCGGAGATTGCATTTCCTTTATTATTGACGCTTTTTTCGATCTTCGGCTCGAATACCTCCAGCGTGTTCGGGAGTTGCAGTTCAGGCATTTTCAGCGAACTGATATTTCCCGTTCCGGAAATCTGATATTTTAATGTCAGCGCCTGATCTTCGGTCGTTATAGTTGTGTCGATCAATGCTGAGATAGTGAATCTACCGACGGCGCCGGAATAATTGGACGGCTTGCCGGACTCCGGTAAGTCCCGAACGGTCACGCGCACCGGGCTGGATGAAACACTGACGACTTTTACCTCGCCGAACGAATTGTCAAAAAACGAATCGTCAAAGAAATCATCGAAGATCGAACGCCTTTTTTGCGACGGGACGATCACTTCCGCGTCGATGACGAACGGATCGATGACCAGGTTGCCGGAAGTTGTCGGAAAAAGAGCCTGCCGTTTGATGATCGCCTTTTTATAGGTCACTCCGTCTAAATTTTCTGTCGTGACATCGGGTTCGGATTTGATGGGAAATTCCTCGACCCAGAAACCTTTCGCGTCCGGCAGTTTTTTGGCGCCGAAGGTTCGCACGTTATGGAAGTAGAGTGCGAAGGCGACGTCCAACTCTTCGCCTTTATAGATCGTAGTTTTCGATGGAATGGCTTTCAGTAAAACGCCCGCGCCTTGTGATGCGTTCGGTTGTGGAGCGGGCTGATTTTGCCTCGTCTGCGGCGGCTGAGTCGATTGTCCCGAAACATTGATCGTCACCGACTCGGTCTTGTAAACATTTCTTCGATAAGTCACCGAAACCGATGGAATGACGCATTTACCGGTCTTGGTCGGCGCCATCCGCCAACTGATCGTTTTTGAGGCGTTCATGCGACCATTGATAATCTGAATACTGCTAGATTGCGAGGGTCCCGCAACGATGACAAAGTCCGGACTCTGAGGCGGCGGAACACTGGGAAAATCGCTCGTACCTTCGATCTGAATCGTATAGGTGATCATGCCGTCTTCGGTAATTTGATTTCGGTCAACGGACGCCGAAACACGGATTTCATCGGCGTTCGTCACACTGGATAGCGAAAGCAGAAAAATCACGATAAACAATGAACCGATTTGTTTTTTCACGCTCACCAGTCTTTTTCCTTTTTGATCCCCGAATACGGTACTTTCATCCGTTCCTGCATTAATTTTTTTTCATTCTCTTTAAGAGCGTCCAGAATTTGGGCGGCTTCCTTCTGATCCTTCTCTTTTTCCTTCCGGTTTTTCATCTGAGCCTGTTGCTGTTGGGCATTCTGTTTCTGTTGCTCTTTTTGTTGTTGTTCCTGTTTATTTTGACCGCTTTGTTGTTGCTCTTTCTGGTCTTTTTTCTCTTTATTCTGGTCGTTCTGCTGTTTCATCATGGCTTTTGCCAGTTCGTAATTGTATTTGGCGTCCATGTCCTTTGGATTCAGTTCGAGTGCTTTTTTATAAAATTGCAGACTCTCGTCGATGCGATTCGCCTGATAGAGCGCGTTGCCCATGTTGTATAAAACGGCGGATTTTTGCTTTGGATCCTTCATCGGAATGGCGTTCTCGAATTCCCGGATCGCTTCTTCGACCTGATTGGATTTGTACAACGCGGCACCTTTTCCGAAATGCGCCTCTTCCCAATCCGGATGATCTTTGATAATGCGATTGTATTTCCGGATGGCGTCTTCGTATTTTCCTTTTTGATAGAGTTTTAGAGCGTTGTCCGCCGGAAACGCGTTTACGGCCGCTATCGTCAGGCAACTGATCCAGGCAAGAATTCTGTTCATTTTACAAAACTTCATCATTCTCTTCCGCTTTACGTCTGATTTTCTCCGGCAGGACGATTTCTACAATGAGAAACAGCAACCCGATCGCCAGGAAAATTTGATACCGTTCCTGATAATCGCTGTATTCGTGAGAACGTAATTCTTTTTTATCCATCCGGAGAATTTCTTTGTAAATCTTCCCGAAAGCATCCGTCGTCTGGTTCAATGAGTAGAATTTTCCGTCCGTCGCACTCGCGATCTGACGCAGAACGGTTTCATCCATTGCTGTTGTCACGATCCGACCGGAGCGGTCTTTCTTGAATTCCATTCCAACGCCGTCGGCGCTGGGAACCGGGATCGGAGCGCCCATCGAACTTCCGACGCCGATAGTAAAAATCACGATGCCTTCCTCTTCCGCCTGTTCGATGACGCTTTCGATCTCGCCTTCATGATCTTCGCCGTCGGAGATCAGGATCACGGCCTTGTGCTTTTTATCTTTAGAGTCGAGCGACTTTGCAGCCGTTTTGATCGCATCCGCGATGGCCGTGCCTTGCGTTCCGATCACACCAGTGTCGATGGCGTCGAGAAACAACTTGGCGGCGCTGTAATCTAATGTCAGCGGACACTGCAGGTAAGCCGTTCCGGCAAATGTCACAACACCGATCCGGTCGCCCTGAAGCCCTTCAATAAATTTTTCGGCCTCATATTTCGCTCGTTCCAGACGGCTCGGTTTGATATCTTCGGCTCGCATGCTGACGGAAGTGTCGAGTGCGATGATAACATCGATGCCGCGCCGTTTGACCTCGGCGAGTTTTTTCCCGACTTTTGGTCCGATGGCGGCGATTACCACAAAGAGCAATCCCCAGATCAGTAAATTTTCTTTGATCCGCCGCATCGTCGGACTAAAGTCATCTAAAAGTTTATGAGACAGTTCATCGCCCGCGAGCAAATGGAGATCGTTTTTCCGGCGAACTCGGGCAACAATGAGAAGCGCGACGATTCCCGCAAATAGTATAAACAGCCAGAACAATCCCGGATGCGCGAATTTGACCATTACGGCATTTTCCTCCAGATCGATTGGCTCAACCCGGCACTGATGAAAAGGAGGAGGAGGCCTGGTAAAAGAAACCATACATACAGGTCGTTGTAATTCGTGAATTCCTTCACTTTTACTTCGGTCTTTTCCATCTTGCTGATCTCGTTGTAGATCGTCGACAGACTTTTTTCGTCGGTAGCGCGAAAATATTTTCCGCCGGTTGTCTGGGCAATGGCGTTCAAGATTCCTTCGTCGATTTCCACATCCATCATCCGGTATTCGGTATGGCCGTCCGGGAATTGAACCGGATACGGCGCTTGTCCACGCTTTCCGGCTCCGATCGTATAAATTTTAATGTCGAACGCTTTCGCCATGTTTGCCGCGGTGCTGGGATCGAGTTCGCCGGCGTTGTTTCGGCCATCGGAGAGCAGGATCATGACATGGCTTTTCGCCTGACTGTCACGCAGGCGGTTAACCGCGTTGGCGATGGCCATTCCGATCGCTGTCCCGTCATATTTTTGTTCGACGATCGTGACCTGCTTCAGCAGTCCTTTCAGAACGTCATAGTCTATAGTCAGCGGGCATTGCAAAAAACTCTCGGCTGCAAAAACGACCAATCCGATGCGGTCATCCTTCCTGCCTTCGATAAAATTCATCGCGACGGATTTAGCTGCCTCCATGCGGTTCGGTTTAAAATCGATCGCACCCATCGATCCGGAAATATCGAGAACGAGAATGATGTCGATCCCTTCCGTCGAGAATTCGCGCGTATTTGATCCGCTTTGCGGACGCGCCAGCGCCAGAATGAGCAGCGCGATTGCCGTCAGTTTCATCCAAAAGAGCGTCTGTACTTTCCATTTTTGTTTACTGCCGGAAATTTCGCGGATCAGATGAATCGACGGAAAACGAAAAGTCGCCTCCTTTCGGTGACCTTTTCGCCGATACCACCAAATGATCGACGGGACCGCTAACAGTAAAAAGAGAAAGTACCAGTTTGCAAAATAAAACATAAACTCGAATGTCAGTTAAATCAGCGAAAAATTCCGTTCAATGTAATGACCGACCTGTAAAATTGTTTCTTCATCGAAATAGTTCCCGATGATTTGTCCTCCAATCGGTAGATTGTCCGACGCGTTTCCGAGTGGAACGCTGATGGCGGGAACACCTGCGAGACTTGCCGGAACCGTATAGACATCGCTGAGATACATCGCCAGCGGATCTTCGATCTTGCCGCCGATAGGAAAAGCGGTCGTCGGCGTTGTTGGCGTGAATAAAATATCCACTTGCTGAAAGACTTTCACGAAATCTTCTTTGATCAGCCGTCTGACACGCTGAGCCTTATCGTAATAAGCGTCATAATAACCCGCGGAAAGGACATACGTTCCCAGCACAATGCGCCGCGTGACTTCATCGCCGAAACCTTCCGCGCGCGTTTCCCTGTAAACGGATTCGAGATCGCCGCCACGTTTGCTGAGTCCGTAGCGAATTCCATCGTATCGGGCGAGATTGGATGAGGCTTCCGCCGTCGCGATGATATAATATGTGGCAATTGCATATGATGTATGAGGCAAGGAAACGGGAACGATCTCGGCGCCGGACTTCCTGAAAAAATCGATGCACTTTTCGATTTGCCGGTGAATTTCATCGTTCAAACCTTCGGAGAGATATTCCTTCGGAATTCCGACACGCAGGCCGCCTATTTCTTTCCCCAAAACCGCCGAGTAATCGGGCACCGGCGTATTCGAAGAAGTCGAATCGTCCGGATCGACACCTGAAATGACGGTCAATAGTTTGGCGGCATTTTCGATGTTTTTAGAAAAAACACCAATCTGGTCCAGTGATGAGGCAAACGCTACTAAACCGTAGCGCGAAACACGTCCGTAAGTCGGTTTAATGCCGGCGATCCCGCAAAAAGCCGCCGGTTGGCGAATCGAACCACCCGTGTCTGAACCGAGCGCAACATCGACTAAACCGCCGGCGACAGCAGCCGCCGATCCTCCGCTCGATCCGCCCGGAACGCGGGTTTCATCGACCGGATTACGGACAGTTCCGAATGCGGAATGTTCGGTTGACGAGCCCATTGCGAACTCATCCATGTTTGTTTTTCCGATGATCAGTCCATCCGCCGAGACGATCTTTTTAACAACTGTCGCATCGTAAGGCGGAATGTAATTTTCGAGGATTGCCGATCCACAGGTCGTTGGAATGCCGCGGACAGAAATATTATCCTTGACGGCAACGATTAGTCCGCCGAGACTTCCGGAAGTCTGCGACTGCATTTTACTCTCGATCTGCAGGGCGCGATCACCGACATCCGGTAATACCGACAAAAAAGCATGATACGGATTATCTTGATTGACGCGCTCGACAACGGATTCGGCGCGTTTTGTCAACGAGTCTAATTTCACCGGCATTACCCTAAAATTTCCGGCTGATCCGATTTTCCTGAAGTTGTTTCCTTCGGTGTTTCTTTAACTGAATCGACTTTCTTGGTCTCGATCGGCTTCTGCACGACGGTCGAGGCGCTCTCGATTTCTTCCTGAATATCGCTTGTGGCTTTCTTGAACTCTCTCAGCGACTTGCCCAGACTCTTGGCAAATTCCGGCAACTTCTTCGCGCCAAACAGGATTAAAAATGCCAAGAATATCAGTAGGATTTCACTGAAACCAAAATTACCCATGATTCCTCCTAACGGCTATCTCCAAAACCTGATGAGATAGTAGGCGACAGCCAATCCTACCAGCCCGATTAAATTAAATTTGAGCGTGAACCCCAGCGTGATCGAAAACATGAGGAGGTTCAGAACTCCCGGTCCGAGCGAAATATCGATCGACCGCAGGAAAACATCTTTTACCACACCGTCCGGCAGCGCCGCTTTGATCAGTTCCCCGCAGAGCGAGCCGAGCATGGCTCCGAGTAATAAAACTCCCAGCACGAAAATCAACGCTAACTTTTTTCTGGATTTATCCATCTCAGTTCTTTCCTAAAAAAGATTTGAAAATTTGTAAACCATCATTGGAACCGAGAA
The DNA here is from genome assembly GCA_028719225.1 of Fidelibacterota bacterium. Lineage (GTDB taxonomy): Bacteria > Fidelibacterota > UBA2242 > UBA2242 > UBA2242 > 0-14-0-20-45-22. Next base: position 6,241 of record JAQUKI010000149.1, read on the forward strand.
CTTTTTCAGCCGCTCTTTCCGGATGCGGCATCATACCCAGTACGTTTTTTTTCTTGTTTACGATTCCGGCGATGTTCATCAGCGCACCGTTCGGGTTCGATTCTTCCGTAACTTCACCAATGGCATTGCAATACTGAAAGACGATCCGGTCTTCATCCTGTAATTCTTTCAGCGTCGATGCGTCGGCGAAATAATTTCCGCTGTAATGAGC
>JAQUKI010000150.1 GCA_028719225.1 Fidelibacterota bacterium
ATTTTACTTTCGCGGAAGTTCCAGATAGCGGTCAACAGCACGTTTTAAAAAATAATCTTTCGTATAATAGTGAAAATAAATTGAATGGTGTTGCAGTTTCTACCAATAATAGTTGGAACGGATTTATCGTTTCAGCAAACGATTTTCTGAGTTTGGATTCGGCTTTTGCCAAACAGGCTCGTAATTCAAATGGCTGTCTACCGGAAACCGATTTCTTGCGATTGAAAGAAACGAGTTCTTTAGTAAATGCCGGAATCGATCTTGGTTTGCAATTTTATGGAAACGCACCGGATATCGGCGCTTTTGAATGGAAGGGCGTAACAGCGATCGAACGGCTATCAAACTTGCCGAAGTTAATAACTTTAGAATCCAATTTCCCCAATCCATTCAATCCATCTACAACGATTCCTTTCACATTAAATTCTGAGATGTACGTGAAATTGACAGTATTTAATATTATCGGTCAGGAAGTAAAAACATTGGTGGATGAGAGACGTCCATCCGGTAAATATTGTATCCGGTTTGATGCCTCTGGATTCCCTTCAGGTGTATATTTTTACAAATTAATCGCTGGTAACGAAAATTTAATTCATAAAATGATTTTGATGCATTAATCTGTATTATGAAAAAACTGTCATCCGGAATCACGTTAATTTTAATTGGTTTAGCCGTTTGCAGGATCGCTTTAGGGCAATCGCCGGATTCTATCATCGTCGATCAAAAAGGAAACGGTCAATATTGTACAATAACAGACGCTATTGCCGCTTTACCAGACTTTGCTTATCAACGAGTTGTGATTTTTATCCGCAACGGCGTCTATGAAGAGAAAATCCGATTGACTCAGAATTATGTGACACTGCGCGGCGAAAATCGCGATAGTACGATCATTCGTTATTATCAGAAACGCACTGACTGGGAAGCAAATAAAGATTATATCGGGCCGGGCGTCGTGAACATTCATGCTAACGACATCATACTGGAAAATTTAACCGTCGAAAATACTCAACCGGAGATCGAGCCGCACGCTTTTGCAATTTATGGAAAAGGAACACGAACGATTTTTAGAAATTGCAATCTCCTCGGACATGGCGGCGATACCGTTTCACTCTGGGATTATCAGCAAGGCATGTATTATCACACTGACTGCCTGTTTCGGGGCGCGGTCGATATGGTTTGTCCGCGCGGTTGGAGTTTTATCCGTAATTCACAGTTTTTTGAAGTAAAAACTTCAGCTGCAATCTGGCATGACGGGCATAACGATTCCGACCAAAAGTTTGTGATTATCAATTCCACTTTTGACGGAGTTCCCGGTTTTCAACTCGGTCGTCATCACTATGACGCCCAGTTTTTCCTGATCAATTGTAACTTTTCGGAGAATATGGCCGACCAGCCGATCTATCTGAAAACCTATGAAGATCCAAGTCGCAACAATCCGTATTTATGGGGTGACCGCAGATACTTTTATAATTGCGCAAAGCCCGGACAATCCTTTGATTGGTACAAGAATAATTTCATCGATGTAAACAAGAATTTGAGACCGGAAGAGATCACTCCGGCATGGACATTTGCCGGACGTTGGGATCCGGAATCGCAAAAACCGATCACGATTACTGCTTATCATATCAAAGATCAAACAATTGAATTAACATTTAGTGAAAGTGTAACTGTATGCGGTCAACCGGTTTTCGTGAATAAGAACGGTCGGAAATTCATAATCATGATACAGCGTTTTACCGACAATCAACGACTGACTTTCATTTTCGATCGGCAAATTGCTGAAACCGATTTACTTGGAGAGATGAATATAGTAGATGGTGGTATCATAGCCTCGATGGCATATGTGAACGAACGGCATTTGGAAAAGAGATTTTTCTTGCCGGAGAATTCAACGAAATAATGAAATCAATTAACTCTTTTCAGGAGTGTAAAAAATGAAAAGGTCACTTATTTTAACGACAGTAATGATTGTTCTTTTTATAACAGGTGTTCAAGCGGAAACCTTGGATCAATTCCAGATTGAATATCCACTTTCTTTTTCTCTGACGATTCAGAATCCCACAAATCAGGTACGAACCGATGAAATGATCAATTTGTCTGTCTCACAAATCCGTACGAAATACCCGGATTTCAATTCAAGTTATTTCGTCATATTACTTGACAATCAAGAAATTCCCGGACAATTCGTAATAAACAGGAATGGGGAAGATCAAATTATTTTTAAAATTTCGCTGAAACCGTCAGAACAAACACAGGTCGAAATTCGATATTCAAAAGTTGGGAAGAAGGAAAGGCAATATCCTAAACTGACGCAGGCCGAGTTGTCGCATAAAGTCGGTGGTAAATTCGTCAATCGGATATATGAAGGCGGAACATTCCAAAATGTATCCTTTTTACGAGTGCCGCCCGAACACACCGATCATTCATTTTATATCCGCTATGAAGGACCAGGCTGGGAATCGGATTTGGTCGGTTACCGGTTTTACCTTGATTGGCGAAATGCGATCGATGTGTATGGAAAGAAGACGCATGAAATGATTCTTCAAAATGTTGGTTTGGATGGATTCGATTCTTATCATGAAATGTCTGATTGGGGAATGGATATACTTAAAGTTGGCGAATCACTGGGTCTCGGAACAGTTGGTATCTGGTTGAAGAATAAAGCCGAAAGAGTCTCATCGATAGATAGTTCGACCTGCGAGATTATAGAAAATGGCTCACTGAGATCACAGATACAGACGAAATATTTTGGCTGGAAAACAGAAGCGGGAAAATTCGATCTGATCTCCAATTTGACCATCGATGCAGGAAGTCGTTTGACCAAACATACACTTCAGTTGACTGATAATCCGCCAAATCTTTGCACCGGGATTGTGAAGATGGAAAACACGATAGTTTTTACTTCTCCGGTAAAAGATAACGGTTGGATGTACTTAGCCACCTATGGAAAACAAAGTCTTGCCGGTGATAGCCTCGGACTTGCGATAATATTTCGGAAAAACGACGTCATCAAACTGACTGAAGATACAAACAGCCATGTTATCGTTCTCAAACCGACTAATAACTCATTGACATATTACTTCTTAGCGGCTTGGGAGAAAGAACCGAATGGAATCCGGTCGTGTAATCAATTTGTACAATATTTAAATGAAACCGTCAGACGACTGGATAGTCCGATCTTGATAAAAATAGATTAAACCTATTCGGTAAAACCGAAAATATCCTAAGTCAGTCGCATTTTAGTTCGAGTCAAATTTCAAAAAAATTTGAAGACATAGTCATCAACGAATATTTTTTTGCAACCGATTCTTGTCTTTTTGTCTCTAAACACTGAAATTCACAATGAAGAATGGAGGATTAATTGAAAGTTGGGTTGATTAGTTTAGCGTTGATGTTGATGGTTACAACCGGACTGCCGGCGGAAGGTAGAGCATGGTTTTCATTCAACGAAGGCATTCTAAAGGCAAAGAAAGAGAACAAGCACATCGTTATCGATTTTTATACAGATTGGTGCGGATGGTGCAAAAAGATGGATAAAGATACCTTTTCCGCACCGACGGTTGAGAAATATTTATTCGATAATTTCGTACCGATCCGTATCAATGCGGAAAATGCAACCGAGAAACTTCAGTTTAAAGGTAAAACCTATACACCGGTTCAATTGACACGAGCTTTTCAGGTGACCGGTTATCCGTCGATCGCTTTTCTGACGCCCGGTTTGGACGTCGTTGCGGTGATTCCCGGATATATCGAGAAAGATATGTTTATGAATCTTCTCAGATATATGATAAGTGAGTCTTACAAATCCAAAATGACGCTGGAAGAGTTTCTGAAAAAGGAAGCCGGACAGAAAAAAAGTAATCCCTTAAATAAATAAATTTTTTTCATTATTCTCTATTGCTAAATTTAAGGCAGTAGGTAAACAAATCATGATGAATCTAAAAAATATTGAATAGTTTGACCTTATGAAGATTTTAAATAGAACTTACCCATTGGCTATCCTGATTCTCATAGCAAACGTTGCATTTTCGGAACCGATAGATTCTCTTTTGACGCGTCTCCCGATTGTTAACGGAAAGGAAAAAGTCAAACTACTCACGGAAATCTGTACAGGTTACCGGGAAATCGCTCCCCGTAAAGGTCTCGACTATGGACGGTCAGGTTTGGATCTGGCACAAAAAATCGACGATGAATTCGGGGAATCGGAAATTCTGGATGCAATGGCGTTCAATTGTATAGTTCTGGGTATGTACGATTCTACGATATACTTTTCTACATATTCCCAAAAAATCGATGAAAAAATTGAAAATAAACAAGGATTGGCGCAGTCTTTTAATAATATTGGCGTCGCTTACTATTTTACCAGTAATTACACTCAATCTTTAAGCAATCATATTCAGGCATTACATCTACGAGAAGTGCTTCATGATTCGGTCGGACTTTCAAGGTCTTACAATAATATAGGATTGGTTTATCTGGCAATTGATGCATATGAAGATGCCCTTGTCTATTTTAATAAATCGTTAGTATTAAAAAGAAAACTCAATGACCAATTCGGAATAGTGCGAACGATCGAAAATATTGGTGAAACATATTATCGTTCCGGTGATATTCAACAGGCAAAACGATATCACGAAGAGGCGCTGATTCTTTGCCGAAAAATCGGTTACGGACCCGGTACCGCTCTTGCCGATCTCAATCTCGGACAAACTTATATTCGAATCGGCGAACATGAAAAAGCGTTGAAATTCCTGTATGAAGCAATTCCGCTGTATGAAAAAGTAGAAAACCGCGGCGGCATCACCGAATCATGGAATCTGATTGGATTAGCCTATTCAAAAATGGGGAAATATGATAGAGCGATTCGCGAAATTAACAAAGCGTTGAAAATTGGAAAGTCCATCAATGCATTGAATCATATCAAAGATAGTTATAAATATTTGTCTGGTATCTATGAACAGCAAGGCAAGCAAAAACTTGCACTCGAAAATTATAAAATGTATGAAACCATCAAAGACTCCGTCTTCAGTGTAAATAATATGAAAAAGATTGCTACGATGGAGTTCAAATGGCAAATAGAAAACCAGGAGAATGAAAATCAAATCAGGATCAAAGATCAGCAGATCAAAGACCTTGTCGTTAAACGGGGGAAAATTATTAAAAATGCAATCATTGGAATTCTTTCAATGTTATTGATTGCGCTTATAATACTTCACAACCGTTACCGCTTGAAAATGAAAACGATGGAGGAAATTTCCCAACTTCAAGAGCTTTTACCGATCTGTTCCAATTGTAAAAGCATTCGTGATGATTCGGGATATTGGCATCAGGTCGAAGAATATTTCAAGGATCATTCGGGAGCGGTTTTTACCCATGGTATTTGTCCGGACTGTGCGAAGAAATTGTATCCTGATTATTACAGTAAAATGTTTGAAAAAGAATTAAAAGACGAGCAATTAACATGAAGGTAAATTATCTCTGTAAATACCGGAAACTTTCAATTTTGATTTCTATTAAATAACAGTGAATTATCCAATATTAAAATATGAAAGAGAGGATGTTTTTTATGAAGAAAGTTGTTGTTATTACGTTAGCGGCGCTAATGTTGATCTCTTGCGGTAAAAATAAAAACGAAGAAGCCGCGCAGGCTTTCGTCGATACATTGACGACAGTCATTACCCCGCTTTATAACGGATCCGCACAGGCATATTGGGATGCCACCGCCACTGGAAAAACCGAAAACTACGATCAATATGCCAAACTGAATATGGACATCACAAAGGTTTTCTCCGATAAAACGAATTTTGAAAAAATTAAAAAATTCCGTTTAGAGGGCGTGAAGGATACGCTATTGTCACGGCAATTGGACATCTTTTATAATGAGTATGTCACAAATCAGGCGGATACGGCTCTCTTGAATCAGATTACCCGGATGGCGGCTTCTGTCGAAGGCAGATTCAATACATTTCGCGGAAAAATCGACGGCAAAGAAGTTACCGGAAACGACATCAAAGAGATTCTGGTGAGTTCAACAAACATGAACCAACGGAAAAAAGCATGGGATGCATCGAAACAAGTCGCTCTGGAAGTTGAATCCGATATGTTGAAATTAATTCGACTCCGGAATGAAGCCGCCAGACAAATGGGATATAAAAATTTCTATGAAATGAGCCTGCTGTCCGACGAACAGCAACCGGCAGAAATCACGCGTATTTTCGACGAACTTGAAGTCGTCACACGCGAACCGTATCAGCAAGCAAAATCCGAGATCGATGCGATTCTTGCCAAACGCCTAAAAATCAAACCGGAAAATATTATGCCGTGGGATTATGCCGATCCATTCTTCCAGGAAGTCCC
>JAQUKI010000151.1 GCA_028719225.1 Fidelibacterota bacterium
ACTAAAAAAACGCCTCCAGAAATGCGTGGATTGGAGTAAAATAAGCAAGCGGGATTACATGAACGCCATGATGCTAAGTCTAACCAAAAGTAGTGTTCTAAAAACACTTTTGGAAAAAGCGCTCACTGCCAAAATAAACAACCGCGAAATGTTTATGAAAGGGATTGACTACTCCTATTACTACGAAGAAAATGACGAATGAAAAACGGCAAAGGCAATGATGGGAAAATTATCTATGAGAAGGTTCAGTAAAAATGATTTTATCAAGAAATAATGGAGAAAATGTACGGACAAGGTAAAAAATAGACACCATAAGGCGTATATACGAAACAGGAGTTCGTTTATACAATATTATGTGAAAATAGCGGCACGCACGAACTCTCAACTCATTTGGAATTAGTCAAATGATTACAAGAATTAACTTGATTCGCAATGTCACACAATTTGATTCTGTCCAACCTGCAAGAGACATTGATTTCAAAAGGCTAACGCTCATATATGCAGAAAACGGACGTGGCAAAACTTCCTTATCGGCGATTTTTCGATCGCTGGTTTCTGGTGATCCTCTTCCTATTCAGGAAAGGTCCAGGCTTGGAGCCACACATCCTCCTCACGTTGTGCTTCAGACAGATTTGCCAGCTGGACAATTTCTATTTCAGAACAACTCTTGGAATCAAAGTTATCCAGCGTTATCCATTTTTGATGACATATTTGTTGTCGATAACGTTTATTCTGGTCTTGAAATCCAAGCTAATCACAGACAGAATCTGCACGAGTTTATCCTTGGATCTCGCGGCATCGCTCTGGCAAGACGAGTTGAATATCTGGCTACTCAGATCTCGGAAATAAATAATCAGATTCTACAAGCATCCGATAGCATTCCACCTGCTCTGCGAGGTCAACTAACGATTGACCAATTTTGTGAGATTAATCCATCCCCCAACATTGATCAAGAAATTCAAGATGTTGAAAGACAAATAGCAGCCCTTTCACACGCTTCTGAAATAGACAGAACAGCGATATTCCAACAATTCTCTCTCCCACAGATCGATCTCAATCGTATTCAAATAATTCTTTCATCTTCGTTGCAGGATATTGATCAAGCTTCACTTTCAAGAGTTACCGAGCATTTCGCAAAAATCGGTGTACATGGAGAACAATGGATCGCGGATGGCTTAAGCAGAGAAATCCCTGCCACAGTAACGAGTCCAGCAAGTTGTCCATACTGTGCCCAAGACCTCATTAGATCACATATTGTCGCACACTATAGAACATACTTTAGCCAAGAGTACGCCAACCTCAAGCGTACCATTTCCGACTCGCAATCGTCTTTATCTTCCGCTCTAAGCGGTGACTCACTAGCAGCATTACTGAGACAACTTCAAGATGTCCAAAACAAATCTCGCTTCTGGAACCAATTCACTCACGTTCCTGAATTAACCCTTGATTTCCAAGTCCTACAATCATATTGGCAGGTTGCCCGGGACACTCTACTCAATGCTCTAACCATGAAGAGCACGTCTCCACTGGAGTCATTGGAACTCACACAAGATACCATCAGTACTGTAAATCATTATACTCAACTTCTTCAACAGGTCTCAGCATTAAGCGAACAATTTCAAACTGCAAACAACGAAGTATTAGAAATCAAGCGCGCTACTGCACAAGCAAACCTTCCAGCTCTCAACAATAGACTCAGTGTATTGCGAATTACTAAGATACGGTTTCAATCTGATGTAGTCCCTCTTTGTGATACTTATCTTCGGCTCAAGCAAGAAAAACTCCGTCTTGAAGGATTAAAGGTAGAGGCACGTGAAGCACTTGACAATTATCGAGATGCGGTCTTCCCAAATTTCCAAACTTCGATTAACACCTTTCTTGCTCGTTTCAACGCGGGATTTGAAATTGTGAATGTTCATCCATACAATGCCGCGGGCCGTCCCAGCTCCATTTATCAGATTCGTATCAACAACATAAATGTAGATTTGACGGGTGCACCGGGAGAGCCTTCATTTAGAAACACGCTCAGCGGTGGAGATCGGAATTCTCTTGCGCTTGCATTTTTCCTCGCCTCATTGGATCAAGAGCCTGACGTTGCCGAAAAAGTCGTTGTTCTCGACGATGTTGTTGCGAGTTTAGACGAGCATCGCAAACTTGTGACCGCAGAAGAGATCAGGCGGCTACAGCAAAGAGTGTCGCAAGTGATTGTGTTGTCGCATAATAAATCTTTTTTGTGCGAGATTTGGAACACTTTACATAGTCCAAATGTCTCAACTATTCATATCGCTCCAGTTCTAAATGGTTCAAATATCATTCCTTGGGATCCAACAGCAGATAGTCTTACAAACCAAGATCGGAGTATTGCAACACTGTCCGAATATAGAAATTCGAATCAAGGCAATCCTCGACATGTTGCTGAATCACTTCGTTATGCACTAGAGGGTTACATCCGTGCAAAGTTTCCACTCTATTTTCCTCCAGGTTCACTATTAGGCTCATTTGTGAACCTATGTCGTCAACGCATTGGTCAGGCAGATGAAATTCTAAATCTCGTTAAGACTGATGAACTCGAACCACTTGTGCATTACGCAAATAGATTTCACCACGGAAATAACCCTAACTGGCAAACTGAAGTTCCAACAGACGGAGAGCTATGTGGCTTCGTACGTCGCACGTTAGGTTTTATTCAAGGATAATCAAGATGCGTGCCGCTACTTCACATAACAGCACAAACCAGGCATTCGCTTTATGATAGAAGATAATTGTGCTCATTCCATTTCGCTCGCCGCAGGGGATGAATCATTGAAAGGCGGCTCGCTCAACGGTGTGGTTTGTGCACACGTTGGCGGCAAGCAAAACAAACGGCACGAAAAATTGAAAAAGAAATAGATTTTTAAAGGACAAATTATGAGTAACGAAAAACAAACCATTCACGATTTTGACATAAATATTATTTATGAGTATTTTTCAAATACTGATCGACAAGGACCGGGAAATACCAAAGAAACTTTAAAAGCATTGAGTTTTATAGATGGTCTTACTGAAAAGTCCAAAATTGCCGATATTGGTTGCGGTACTGGAGGTCAAACAATGACATTAGGACAAAATACGCCATGTGAAATTATTGGAATTGACGTGTGGCAAGATTTTATCAATAAGTTTAATCAAAATTCCCTAAAGCAAAATTTTCAAAACAGAGTGAAAGGAATTGTCGGGAATATGGAAAATCTTCCGTTTCAAGAAGAAGAATTGGATTTGATTTGGTCGGAAGGTTCAATTTATAACATTGGATTTGAACGTGGATTAAAAGAGTGGCGAAAATTTCTAAAAATAGGCGGATATATTGCTATTACAGAAAATACTTGGTTTAGTGAGGAACGACCTGATGAAATTCAAGAATTTTGGCAAAAAGCATATCCTGAAATAGATACAATCCCGAATAAAGTTGCTCAAATGCAAAAAGCAGGTTATTTACCGATTGCTACCTATATGTTACCCGAAACTATTTGGACAGACTATTACACAAAGCAGGCTTTGAATATTGATTCCTTTATAAAAAAACATAAGGGCAACAAAACGGTAGAAGAATTTGTTTCTTCCCAGCGATATGAAGCAGAATTATACAACAAATACAAAGCGTACTATGGCTATATGTTTTATATCGGAAAAAGAATATAATAATGCCTGCCACCAACAAAAACTATATGTCAATTGGGGTTTCAGTACCGACTACAAAGTCCACAACCAGCAACAACGGTATCGGGGCTCGACAGGAAATCGCCCGAGCCGAAGGCTTCCCTTGCGGGACAATCCCTTACTGGCCATACCGCCAAACGTTAGCGCCAAGCGTAAAAGACAGCCGCAGCGGACGATACAAGGTTAAATTATAGAAATAGATATGATTATTATCTGACATACGACCGAAAATTGATAAATTCAAACCGTAAAGTAGAGTAAAATGAAATCTGACGAAATTAAATATTTATTTTCCCAATTTGAAGCCGCCGCCTTCGAGTTAGAAGGGGTTGAATGTTGGAGTGCGCGGGAATTACAACATTTATTAGGATACAGCAAATGGGAGAACTTTGATAAAGTAATCCGAAAAGCAAAAGATGCTTGTAGGAATGCCGGGGAATTAATAGAAAACCATTTTCCTGACATCAGGAAAATGGTTGAGATTGGTTCAAATACCGAAAGACCTGTAGATGACATTGCTTTAACTCGTTACGCCTGTTATTTAATCGCTCAGAATGGGGATAGTCGTAAAGAGGAAATTGCTTTTGCTCAAAACTATTTTGCAGTGCAAACCCGCCGGGCTGAAATAGTCGAGCAACGATTATTAGGATTTGAGCGCGTGAAGGCTCGTGAAAAACTAAGCCAAACGGAAAAACAACTTTCAGGTATTCTTTATGAACGTGGGGTTGACGGCCAGGGATTTGCAGTAATTAGGAGTAAAGGCGACCAGGCTCTATTTAGATTAAATACTCAAATGCTTAAACGCAAAATGGGGGTACCTGATAGCCGACCCGTTGCTGATTTTCTTCCTACAATCAGTATAAAGGCTAAGGACTTAGCTGCCGAGATGACGGGACTGAATGTGCAAAATAAAGACCTAAAAGGACAAACAAAAATTGAAAAAGAACATATTGACAACAATCTTGCTGTTAGGAATATGCTCACGCAAAGAGGAATCGTACCGGAAAACCTTCCACCCGCCGAAGATGTCAAGAAACTACAACGGAAACTTGATAGTGATGAGAAAATACTATTAAAAGGTAATAAAAAGAAAAAATGACGAGAGAAAAAATACCGGGCGGTACCACGCGCTATCGTTAGTTGCCGTTGCAGTGCGTATTCTATCGTTTCAACCTGTATCAAAAGTAGTTGTAACTTGATTGTGAAGTGCTTCGAAATCGGCAACTAACCATACCGCCAAACATTACCCCACCACCAAAGCCTTGTTTCGCGCTTGGTTTCCGCCTTGCCGAATCCCAACCTTCAATCTCCAATTATTCGTATTCATTCCCGGTTAAATAATTCTCCGCATCACACTTTGCATGTTCCTGAAAATATCGTATTTTTCCTTCGTTAAATTGATCGATTGATAATCAGATAGAAAGACGTTACATGAAAGTCTTAAAATTCGGCGGCACTTCGGTTGGCAAGCCGGAAAACCTTAAAACCATTTTCCAGGTCATCGACAAGGAAATCCGCAACGGGCAAACCGTTATCGCGGTCTTTTCGGCGCTCAGTAAGGTTACCGACCAGTTGACGGAAATGAGTCGCTTAGCCGCCAAACGCGATGAGGCTTACAAATCCAAACTTGAAGATATTCGTAGCCGCCATGTTCAGTTCATCGAAAAAGCCTTCCCGGCTACCGGACGCGACTCCGTCATCGCTGCTATCGAAACAATTCTGGCCGAGTTGCAGGACATCATCCACGGCGTTTTCCTGCTGAAAGAACTTTCCGGGCAGTCGCTCGACTTGATCCTGAGTTTCGGCGAACGTCTCTCCAATACCATTATTGCCGCCTACGGACAGAAAGCCGGTTATCCAACTCAATATATCGACGCCCGTCAATTTCTCATTACTGATGAGCATTTCGGTTCGGCGCATATCCTTCCCAACATGACCAATCTGAAAATACAATCTTACTTTAATAATTTTACCGGAATTCCGGTCGTCACCGGTTTCATTGCGGCCACTAAAGATGGAGTCACGACCACTTTGGGCCGCGGTGGTTCCGATCTGACCGCTTCCCTGATCGGCGCGGCTTTGGACGCCGAAGAAATTCAAATCTGGACGGACGTCAACGGTTTCATGTCCGCCGATCCGCATAAAGTCAAAGAGGCTTTTTCCCTGCCTGAATTGAGTTACGAGGAAGCGATCGAACTCAGTCATTTCGGCGCCAAAGTGCTATTTCCGCCGACGATTCAGCCGGTTATCGATAAGAAAATCCCAGTTCGCATCATGAACACTTTCAATCCGGATTTTCCCGGAACGGTGATTCGTAAAAATCCATCCGGCAACGGCGGTTTCGTCAAAGGCATTACTTCGATCAGGCATATTTCTCTGCTGACTGTTCAGGGCAGCGGCATGATCGGCGTCAGCGGTATCTCCTCGCGACTGTTCGGCGCATTGGCCAAAGTCAACGTGAACGTGATTTTAATTTCCCAGGCCTCGTCGGAACATTCGATTTGCGTGGCGATCTTGCACGAATCGGTGCCGAAAGCCAAAGCCGCCATCGAAGCTGAGTTCGCTCTGGAGATCGAACTGCGCCGGGTCGATCCGGTCGAAGTCGAAAACAATCTGATCATCATTGCC
>JAQUKI010000152.1 GCA_028719225.1 Fidelibacterota bacterium
AGGATCGATTGGGCGACATCCTGAGCCTTGCCTGCCAGTTCGGTATCCTTCGCGTGACTAAATTTCGCTTTAAAGAACGAAGAAATCTTTCCAAAGTCCATCTGTTTGTAAAAGCCGCTCCGATAGATCCAAAATCCGGCGCCGATAATCCCGATTAAAATAAGAAAACCAAGATACCTAACAACCATCCGTCGGACTCGATGAATTTTTACAGGAACAATTTCCGGCTTCTTTTTCGGGGGAACCGATGTATGACGCGGAATAAATTCTTCGTTTTCGCCCTGCTCGATTAAATCGAGGTTTTTTTCTGCTTTCGCAAAAACATCTTCATCGAGATTTACGGAGACATTGACAGCGGCAGAATGACCGACCGGTTTGTTTGGTTGTGGCGTTTCTACATATTCCGGCATCTGAAGGACTACTTCACTTTTTTGATAACCGGGACTGGTGGCAAGATTCAGCCGAATCATGGTTTTCTCCAGACCATGCGACGCTGAATGAGTCCTACCACATCGGAGAATTGACACATCGCGCCGATGCCATCGCCGTCGTTTCTATATTGTACGATCGGTTTGAGATTTTTGAATGGATCGATCACCGACATATTCGTTACTTCGTAGGTTTCGAGCATATTGAAAAAATCTGAATCGACATCATTGGAGTAAAAATAAAGATGATCAAGTGTACCCAACGATTCGATAGCAAACGATTTCAGCGAACATAATTCAGAAATGACTGAATCGAGATGAGTATCTGCCTTGGCAGAACTCAGAATCGTATATTCCGTTTCACCGGAAAATTGAAATTCGGCGTAATTCTGAAACTCGCCGGAATCGATAATCAGCAAACTATGACGATTTTCATCTACTAACCAAACGCCCCACTTTTCTTTGGCTTTCGGTTGGACGATTTGTTCAATTGCACTTGTGGCACTGAAAATATTAATATCCAGTAGGTCGATATTGAATCCGGCAGGTTGAGCGCCGCTGAACAGGATTTTTCCAATTTCCTTGAAGTAGGAAATCGTGAGATAGCGTTTGATATTTAATTCGGTCGTTGCAAGCGGATAGTGCTGAGTAAATTTCTTGTCCGCGATATTTCCGAGACGTGTGCGTGAACTCCAGTTCAGGGCATGATCAACATCTTCATCGCTCATATCGGGATCAAGATCGTTTACGGAAATATTAAAAAAAGCGGAAGGAATCGACAGAGAAAGATGCATGTCCGGAATAGGTAGGTCTGCCTTAATCTGCGACAAAACGGATTCAATCGATTGTGACGCGTTCGGATTATCTACCAGCATATCGTTGAACGGAACGGATAAAGGTTTTTTTCCAATGATTTCCACAGAAAAAACATTTTCCCGTTTGATCAACTGACCATAACGAATGGAATGTTCGGAGATACTTGCGCAGAGCATGAACTTTTCTTTCTAAAAGAAAATGTCGTTAGTCTTTCCAACTTTTTTCATCGTTTTCAATATAGCCCGCTGAAGTATCTTTGAAAACGAAAAATAAAAATCGCGATTCCTTATATTCACCCTTTAACGGATCCTGAATTTTGACCATGCTTGTATCGCTCGTGATCTGATATTGTTCGTTGATTAACGGACTGTACGCGAATGTTGTATCCAAATAGTACGGATTGTAGTAACGGTTGCTTTGGACGCGTTTGCTGGGCTCGGAATCTAAAGCTTTCCGGAAACTTGAATCGGATTTCTGCATCTCTCTGTATCTGTCCGCGAGTACATAGATCGTATCATTGGTCAATAACTCTTCGTTCCATTTTAGGACACGATAAGTCGTATCGTAAATCGTGTCTTTTTTCTGATAGCCAAGCGAGAAGGTTGTATCAAAAGACATGTAGAAATTCTTTGGAACGGTTAGTGTAAATTTGCCTTCCTTTAGGTAAATGACCTGTTCGCCAAAAAAATTACTATCGGCGCGCGAACTATCTCGAGCTGCCGTTACGACCTTCATCGCCAACAACGGATCGTTCTGATAAACTCCGGCCATTCCTTTATAAAATTTTTCGACCTCGTTTAAAACGACCATCCGCTTTCTGGTTATGGCACGGACGGAGTCTTCATCTTTCCAAATCGAACTTGGAAGATAGATGACGATAACGACACAAAAGGCAAAAATAACGGCAACGATATTTAGCACCTTTACAAGAGTTGGTTTGTATTCCGGAACCTCCTCGACGGTTTTTCCGATAACTCTTACTTCACTCAATTGCGACCTCTCCTTTTATTTTGTCTAAAGTTTTTTGACTGATACCTTTTACTTTTAACAAATCATCCATAGTACTGAATTTTCCGTTTCGCTTCCGATAGTTGATGATGCTGTCAGCAAGAACCGACCCGATCCTTGGAAGCGACATCAATTCTTCTTTTGATGCGGTATTTACTTTGACGGGGCGAACAATTACGGTCTTCTTTTTGCTTGTCGATTTCTTGGTTGTTTTTTTGGGCGATTTTGTCGTTCCCGTCGAATCACCTACCGTATAAAGAGAATCGACGCGTTCCGACATTTTCTGAAACTGACGTGCTTCGCTTGTCTGACGTTTCATCATCGTGTCATCAGATCGCCTCATCTTTGATTTGTAGAAGTGAATCACAGTACCTATGAGAAAAAACACAACTAAAAACTGAATTACCAATCGTTCTTGGCGCGTCAAATTTAGCATTTTTATCTTAAAATGAAAAAATTATAAATAAAAATATTTCTCATCAGTCGTTGTTCAATATCGAATCTTGCTGTACCGGGATTCTTTGTGGATTTTTTTCGCCTCGAATTTTCCAATTTCCCGGTAAATATCTTTCTCTTTCTCCGTTAAATTTTCCGGCACAAGAATCTGGATGCGTACGATTTGATCGCCGCGTCCTGAACGATTGAGATGCGGAATTCCCTTATGTTTCAACCGGAGCAATTTTCCCGGTTGTGTTCCCGATGGAATCGTGAGATTGACGCGCCCATTCAATGTCGGCGCTTCTATTTCCGAACCTAATACCGCTTCAGATGGCGTGACCCAGAGATCGATCAGCACATCGTCGTCATTGCGAATAAAAAACTCATGCGGTTTTTCTTCAAAAATAACGATCAGATCGCCATTGGCTCCTTTTCGAGAACCGGCGTTTCCTTCGCCGTGCATCGTTTTATAATTTCCGGTACTTACACCCGCAGGAATATCGATGGATACTTCTTTACTCTCTTTGATTCTTCCCTCTCCACCGCAGGCCGGGCACCGATGCTCGATGACGGTTCCTTCGCCCCGGCAATTGGAACATGGACGAACGTTGACCATTTGTCCGAAGATCGACCGGGAAATTTCACGAATTTCTCCGGTTCCTTTACAAACCGGACAGGTCAACCTTGAAGTGCCCGGTTTTGCGCCGGTTCCTTCGCACTGTTCACAGATTTCCAATCGTTTGATTTTGATCTTTTTATTGACGCCTGTGTTGATCTCTTCCAGCGTCAATGGGATTTTAATTTTCAGGTCACTGCCTGTTTGAGAAGACGAGCGTCGACCGTGACGATCACCGCCACCAAAGAAATCGTCAAATCCACCGAACCCGCCGAAACCTTCCATAAAAGTTCTCAACGCATCCGAAAGATCGAATCCGTACGCGCCACCGCTAAATCCCTGTGCGCCTCCAAATCCGCCGCCTTTCAGACCGTCTTCACCATATTGGTCGTATATTTTCCGTTTTTCAGGATCGGTTAGAACCGAATATGCTTCCGCTGCAACCTTGAATTTTTCTTCCGCTTCCTTGTTTCCCGGATTCTTATCGGGATGATATTTCATCGCGATCTGCCGGTAAGCCTTTTTGATTTCGTCCGGCGTCGAATTGCGGTTCACTCCCAGAATTTCGTAATAATCTCTCGCCATCTTTATTTACTTACCACAACCTTGGCGTATCGCAACACGCGTTGTTTGTAATTGTATCCTTTCTCGAATTCATCGACCACGACATCCGGTTTTGTGTCCTTTTCCTCACGTGCCATCACGGCGTGATGAACATCCGGGTTGAACGGCTGGTTCAGCGAGTCGATCGGCTGAACACCGAGATCGGAAATAATTTTTAGCAATTTTTTATAGATCAGTTCGAGACCATCCTGCACTGTCTGAACTGTAGCGCTTTCCGTTTTCATCTTGACAGAACGTTCGAGATCGTCCAAAACCGGAAGTATGTTGCGAAGAACATCTTCACCGGCGTATTCAATGATTTGCCCAATCTCTTTTTCCTGACGTTTCCGATAGTTATCGAATTCCGCCGCGAGTCTCAGGTATCTGTCCTTCGATTCGGCTAATTCTTTTGTTTTATCCTCAAGATCGCGGGAAAGCGTCTCGAATTGTTTGTTCAATTCACCGAGTTTTTGCTCCGCTTCTTTCAGCGCTTTTTTTCGAGTTTTTTCCTTTTCAGTCGGCATTACCTGTTCGGTTGTTTGTTGCTCGTCCATTTTACCTCTTCTCATTCATAATTGTTGTCACCTGATCCGCCATGAATTCTACCAACGGGATCATCTGTGGGTAGTTCATCCGCTTGGGACCTAACACCGCGACCAATCCAGTGGCGTCGCCGATATAGTAGTCCTTTGTGATCACCGAGAAATCAAATAGCGAATCGTTTTCATTTTCAGAACCGATGGAAACCGACGTTCCCGTTTTTCCTTTTCGGTTCGCGAAAATTGAGGCAATTATCGTTCCATTTTCGATCTCGGACACGATTTGCCCAAGTTTTCCGACATCTGTGAAATCAGGCTTCGACATGAGATGAGGCGTACCGGACAATTTGGCAATATGCGGTTCATTGAAGTTAAAAACTTTATGTGCTTTATTGATAAGGACGCTAACGATTTTATCATTCGTCAAATCAAAAAACCTTTCGCCGATCGTGTCGATAATCTCGTGCAATGAAACACCATACAATCGTTCGTTCAGGATCGAAGCGACGAGCGGAAGGCGATGTGGTTTGATTTCCGTTGCAATATCCAAAACGATCGTGCGGATCAAACCGGAACGGATTTGAATCACGACGAGAATTCTGTCACCGGAAACAGAAATCAGATCAATCTTCTCAAATATTCCACGCATGATTTTTGGGGCGACGACGACGGCGAGTTCCTGTGTCAGTTCGCTGAGCAAGCGCGATGTCTTTTCCATGATAAACGACATGTCCGAGGACGCTTCCGACAGTTCGGTTTCAATGGCCCTCCGCGCGGCTTCCTGAACCAGTGAAAAACGGATGATCGAATCGACGTATTGCCGGTATCCATTATCCGTCGGAATCCTCCCGGCAGAAAAATGCGGCTGGATGAGAAATCCTTTGCCTTCCAAATCCGCCATAACATTACGGATAGTCGCCGAACTGATGTCAGAAATATATTTATCCTGAACCTGTTTAGAACTGACCGGTAAAGCAGTTTGAACGAAATCGGTCACGACTGCTTTTAATACGGCCTTTTCACGTTCATTATGAAGATTCTGTGTATTGGAACGTTTTCTCATGCCCGCCGAATTTAATTTTTACCGTCTGTTTATCCAAGTTAAATGACATGCGATTTTCAGCTGATTCATTTCGATAGTTTTTTCCTGAGTTGGAGTGAATTTATTTCAGGAATTTGCGGATGGCGCGCGTACTTCCGGTTAGTCCCAAGGCGCCGCCGAAGAGGATGATTCCTGCGTAAAACCGGTAACTGACTATTGCGCGGTAAGAGATGATCGTTTGCAGATAATTGTTTAAAAAATAAAAAACAATCGCGATGAAAATCGATGCGAAGATGGCTCCGATAAATCCCTGTAAGGTTCCTTCGATCAAAAACGGCGCGCGGATAAAATTATTCGTCGCACCGACTAATTTCATCGTTGAAATCACATCACGTCTTGCCACGATCGTCATCTTGATCGAATTGGCTATGAGAAGAATGGAAATCAATGTTAAAAAGGCGAAAACCGTGAAGACAGTCGTCAGCGTATATCGCTGGTACTTCTCGAGAAGAACAAGGAAATTCTTTCGGTATTTGGCTTCATCGACTAATGAAATGCCTGAGACGATGCCGGAAATTTGTTCGATCCCGGCCAAATTCCGAAACTCCGGCTTCAGCCGGATTGTAAATGACGGCGGCAGTGGATTGTAATCCAGAATGTCAAATATGTCTTCGCCGAACTCCTGCTTGAATTTTTCGGCTGCGCTGTCGGGTGATATATATGTGACGCTTTGTATCTCATTCATCTCGGCCAGCATTTTTCCGAAAGCATCGATTTCCGCCGGAGTGGCAGATGTATGTAGAAAAATATCAACGTCAAATTGTGCGCGG
>JAQUKI010000153.1 GCA_028719225.1 Fidelibacterota bacterium
AGAAATGGCGATTGAACTGTTCAAACCGCATATTATTCACCAGCTGATACGTCGCCGTCTCGCGAAAACACCGAAATCCGCGAAGATGATGGTCGAGCGCAAAGACAACGAAGTCTATCGTGTTTTGGAATATGTGGTGAAAGATCATCCCATTCTTCTTAACCGGGCGCCGACACTGCACCGGCTCGGCATTCAGGCATTTCAACCTGTATTGATTAACGGAAAAGCAATTCAAATTCATCCGTTGGTTTGCGCCGCTTTTAACGCAGACTTCGACGGTGACCAAATGGCGGTCCACGTTCCGCTTTCGTTCGAAGCGCAAATGGAATGCCGAATTCTCGCGCTTTCCAGCCACAATATTTTGCATCCGGCACACGGATTCCCGATCGCCATTCCTTCACAAGATATGGTGCTCGGCGTTTATTACATTACCCGCCAGAAAACGGGTGTTCCGGGTGAAGGAAAATCGTTCAGTTCATTCCGCGAAGCCATGCTGGCCTACGAACTCGGTGAAGTGGACATTCACGCTAAAGTCAAGATTCGTATGAAAGGGGCGAAGCACGATACAACGATTGGTCGCGCGCTGTTCAATTCGCTTCTTCCTGAAAAGATGCCTTATATTAATGAGCTCATCAGTAAAAAAAGTGTCGAGCGGATTGTTTCGACGGTATTCCAGGATGCCGGTAACTACGAAACGGTGAAATTCCTCGATGCGCTGAAAGACATCGGATTTCAATTTGCGACAAAAGCCGGTGTGTCTATTTCAATTTCCGATATTCAGATTCCGGAAAGAAAAGATGAAATTCTCAATCAATCGTTCGAGCGCATCGAAGAAATCCAGAAGAAATTCCAGAACGGAATTTTAACAGAAGGCGAGCGCTATAATAAAGTGATCGACGAATGGACGCATACAACGAACGAACTAACCAAAGAAATGATCGAACACCTGTCGCAGGATCGTCAGGGATTCAATCCGGTCTATATCATGGCGGACTCCGGCGCAAGAGGAAGCAGCGAGCAGATCAAACAGTTGGCCGCCATGCGCGGTCTGATGGCGAAACCGCAGAAATCGATGACCGGTCAGGTCGGCGAAATTATCGAAACGCCAATTACCTCGAACTTTAAGGAAGGTTTGACGGTTCTCGAGTACTTCATTTCTACGCACGGTGCGCGTAAAGGTCTGGCGGATACGGCTCTGAAAACCGCAGATGCCGGATATTTGACTCGTAGATTGGTCGATGTGGCGCATGACATGGTCATTACGGAACTGGATTGTCATACGATCAACGGCATCGAAGTCACGGCTCTGAAAAAAGAGGAAAACGTGATCGAAAATCTGTCGGATCGTATCGTCGGCCGTACGGCACAAGAAGATATTTACAATCCTGAAGACGAAAACGATATTCTCGTCGAGTCCGGACAGGAAATTACCGATAAGATGGCGAAACGGATTCAGGAATCCGGGATCGAAAAGGTCCGCATCCGCTCCGTTTTGACTTGCGAATCGCGTCGTGGTTTGTGCGCAATGTGCTACGGAAGAAACCTTGCTAACGGGCGACTGGTCACGATCGGTGAATCGGTTGGAATTATGGCGGCGCAATCTATCGGTGAACCGGGTACTCAGCTAACCCTGAGAACATTCCACTACGGTGGTACGGCAGCCAGAATTGTTGAAGAGTCCGAAACCGAAGCGAAGAGCAAAGGCCGGATCAAATTTGAAGAAGGGAAATATCGTGCGGTGCCACACAAATCCGGGAGTAATTGGGTCGTGCTGTCCCGTAATTCCCAGATGAGCATCGTCGATGACAACAATCGCGTCACATCTACTTACAACGTTCCATACGGCGCCCTGATGTTCGTCAAAGAGGGCGATCCCGTCAATATCGGCGACACGTTGTTCAAGTGGGATGTTTACATGGATCAGATTTTGGCGCTGGAAACGGGTATAGTACAGTTCCATGATCTTGATGAGAACCAGACGTTCAGCATCGAAGCCGATGAATCGGGCCACAAGTCCGTTACGGTCATCGAATCGAAAGACCGCAACAAGGAACCGAGAATTGACATTGTCGGTAAAGAAGACGGCCTGGAGGTCGTTTATCCGGGATTTGTATTGCCGATCCGTGCGATCTTAGTCGTCAAAGACGGTGACAAAGTTGCTCAGGGTGATGTGCTCGCGAAGATTCCGAAAGAGACCGGAAAGACAAGCGATATTACAGGCGGTCTGCCGCGTGTCGCAGAACTCTTTGAGGCGAGAAGGCCGAAAGATCCGGCGGTGATCACTGAAATCGATGGGCGCGTTTCATTTGGAAAGACCGAAAAAGGCGTTCGTGAGATGATCGTTACCGGTTATGACGGTTCCTCCGCTAAAAAATATAAAATTCCGTACGGTCGTTTCGTCCTCGTCAATCAGGGCGACGACGTAAGAGCCGGCGACAGACTATGCGAAGGGCCGGTTGCGCCTCAGGATATTCTGAGCGTTCAGGATCCGCGCAAAGTTCAGGAATATCTTGTGAATGAGATACAGGAAGTCTATCGACTTCAGGGTGTTCGTATCAACGATAAACACATCGAAGTCATCGTTCGGCAGATGATGCAGAAAGTCCGAATTGAAGACTCCGGTGACACAAACCTGCTGGAAAAAGACCGCGTTAACCGGAATGAACTGATCGAAGAAAACTTACGAATGAAAGATTTCGTCGTGATTACCAATGTCGGTGATTCCGACTGGGATGAAGGCGATGTTGTTTCCAAGAAGGAATTCGCCAAGTTCAACCGGTTATTAAAGGAAGAAGAAAAAAATCCGGCGAAAGCCAGACCGGCACATTCGGCTCAATTTACAGAAATGTTGCTGGGTATTACCCGCGCTTCTCTGAATACGGAATCGTTCATTTCAGCGGCTTCGTTCCAGGAAACAACGCGCGTTTTGACCGATGCGGCCGTTGCCGGAAAAGTCGATTATCTGCGCGGTCTCAAAGAAAATGTAATTATGGGACGCTTGATCCCGGCAGGAACCGGTTTACGCAAATATAACAACCTTATTGTGACGGAGCCGGACGAGGAAATTCAGGAATGGGACAACATCCGCGAAAAGGAAAGAAACAAGGAAAATGAACTCGCGGCTTTGCAAAAATAGTGTTCCGTTTTATGAAAGGTGTTGTTTAAAAAATTAATTTTTTGTATTTTTGCAGGCTTTTATAATGGAGAGAGTATGCCGACAATAAATCAGTTAGTTCGAAAAGGAAGAGACATCGTTAGCAAGAAAGAGAAGGCGCCCGCGCTTCGCAGTTGCCCTCAAAAGAGAGGTGTATGCACGCGCGTTTATACTACGACGCCCAAGAAACCGAACTCAGCCTTGCGTAAAGTTGCTCGTGTCCGTTTATCGAACGGGATAGAAGTAACAGCCTATATTCCGGGCGAAGGTCATAACCTACAGGAACACTCCATCGTGCTCGTGCAGGGCGGACGCGTGAAAGATCTTCCGGGAGTTCGTTATCACATCATCCGCGGCACACTCGACGCAAGCGGCGTCAATGATAGAAAAAATAGCCGGTCCAGATACGGCACCAAGCGTCCGTCATAATAGGGGTTCATGTATGTCTCGTAGGAAAAAAGTCATTACTCGTCACACATTGCCGGATCCGAAATTTAATTCGATCGATGCGGCGCGGTTCATTAGTTATCTCCTGAGAAAAGGTAAAAAATCGATTGCCGAGAACGTTTTCTATGAAGCGATAGAGATCGTGGAAGAGACAAAAAAGACCAATGGTCTGGATGTGTTCCGCAAAGCCGTTAATAACGTTTCGCCGGTCATGGAAGTTAAATCCCGACGCATCGGCGGCGCGACATATCAGGTTCCAATCGAAGTCAAACCCTCACGCCGGTTTGCATTAGCCTCCCGCTGGATCATTTCATTTGCCAAAGCCAGACCGGGAAAATCGATGGCGGAAAAACTCTCCGCCGAAATCATTGCCGCGGCCGGAAACGAGGGCGGTTCCATCAAGAAAAAAGAAGATACACATCGAATGGCAGAAGCCAACAGAGCATTTGCCCATTACAAATAAATCAGGAAATTTGTGAAGCAGGAAACTCTCAGCAACGTTAGGAATATTGGTATCATGGCGCATATTGACGCCGGAAAGACCACTACGACTGAGAGAATTCTCTTTTACACAGGTAAGGTTCACCGGATGGGTGAAGTTCACGACGGCTCGGCGACGATGGATTGGATGGCGCAGGAAAAAGAACGCGGCATTACGATCACTTCGGCGGCGACCACTTGTTACTGGGACGAACATCGCATCAATATCATCGATACGCCCGGGCATGTGGATTTTACCGCTGAAGTCGAACGTTCGCTGAGAGTTCTAGATGGCGCTATCGCCGTCTTTTGTGCTGTCGGCGGCGTCGAACCGCAGAGCGAGACCGTTTGGAGACAAGCCGACAAATATCATATTCCGCGCATCGCGTTTGTCAACAAAATGGATAGAGCCGGCGCGGACTTTTTCAATGTTCTCGAAATGATGAAAGACCGGTTGAAAGCCAAACCGATTGCGATCAATCTACCGCTGGGGACCGGCGAACTGTTCAACGGCGTCATCGATCTCATCGAGAAAAAAAGTGTTGTTTACGATCACGATGGGCTCGGAATCGTTTATTACGACGGTGAAATTCCCAACGATTTAAAAGATGAAGCGGAAAAATACAGAAGCCTTCTCATCGAAGAAGCCGCCAATTACGACGACGTTGTCTTTGCAAAATATCTGAACAACGAAGAGATTAAACCCGAAGAAATCAGAAGGGCAATCCGTACCGGGACGCTCCAGAACAAGATTGTCCCTGTTTTTTGCGGCTCCGCTTTTAAAAATAAAGGCGTCCAGCCGCTATTAAATGCCGTCGTTGAATATCTGCCTTCGCCTTTCGATGTTCCACCCGTTCAGGGTGTGAACCTGAAAGGCACGCCGATCGAACGTAAGGCCAGCATCGACGATCCGTTTTCAGCACTAATTTTCAAGATCATGACCGATCCGCACGTCGGACGGCTGAGTTTCATCCGTGTTTATTCGGGAATAATTGAGAAGGGTACGCTGGTTTACAACTCAACAATTCAGAAAAAAGAGCGTATCTCCAAACTGTTATTGATGCATGCGAACAAACGCGAAGAAAAAGACATGCTGACAGCCGGAGAAATCGGTGCGGTCGTCGGTTTGAAAGACAGCGTTACGGGTCACACACTTTGTGATTCCAAAAATCCGATCATTCTCGAATCAATGATATTTCCGGAACCGGTCGTTCACGTTTCAATCGAACCCAAGAGCAAGGCCGATTCCGAACAATTGCAGATTTCACTGGAAAAATTAGTGACTGAAGATCCGACATTCCGCGTTGAGCAGGATGAAGAGAGCGGTCAGACGATCATTTCCGGAATGGGTGAACTTCATCTGGAAATTTTTATCGATCGCCTACTCCGTGAATTCAATGTTAAAGCCCACATCGGCAAACCTCAGGTTTCATATCGCGAAACTATCAGCAAATCTGCGATTGGAACAGCAACGTTCGATCGCCAGACGACCGGAAAAGGTCAATTTGCGAAAGTCGAATTGATGATCGAACCAGCCGGAAACATACAGGATGCAATTGTTGAGAACAGACTAAACGATGACGTTTTACCAAAAGAATTTATACCCGCCGTTAAGCGTGGTGTTATCAATAGATTAAAAAGCGGAATCTTAGCCGGTTACCCGTTACAGAAACTCAAAGTGACGATCACCGACGGCGAATACCGCGAAGACGAATCCACTGAACTGGCATTTGAAGTTGCAGGTTCGATGGCACTGGAAGATGCGTTGATAAAAGCGGAACCGGCGATTCTGGAACCGATTATGTCACTCGAAGTTACCGTTCCGGATACTTATCTTGGCGACGTGATCAATGATTTAAACGCCCGGCGCGCCAATGTAACGGGTATGAGCAAGCGTGGAAATGTCAACATTGTGGATGCTTCTACGCCACTCAGAGAAATGTTCGGTTATGCAACAGACCTTCGCTCGATCACACAGGGCAGAGCGAATTTCTCAATGAAATATTCGAATCACGATTTCTGTGATAAGAAAGTTCAGAGAATCATTATCGAAAAAACCAGAGGCTTCGTGCCGGACTTTTTTAAAAATTAAGGAGCAGCGATGGCAAAGCAACAATTTAAGCGGACGAAACCGCATGTGAACGTAGGGACGATAGGTCACGTAGATCATGGAAAGACGACGTTGACGGCGGCGATGACGTTTGTACTA
>JAQUKI010000154.1 GCA_028719225.1 Fidelibacterota bacterium
TGCTGACGGAACAGTTACGGGCAAGGTTGGCGACGTGGAAATCTCCGATTCGCATTTTGGAAGAAACCGCCCGGTTGCGCGTTGGTTCGGCAATCCGCCGTACATGATCAGGGTCAAATTAAATGGCGCGTTGATTGAAAAAGAGGGCATTGTGCGGAAAGGCGGTTATATCGTTCTCGATGTGAAAGGCGATCATCCGGAAGGATTCTTTCACTCAACCGGCTGGCATATCGGAACGAAAAATACGATGTGGATGGCGGTGTTTGGAGTTGTACTGGAACCGGTCGATTAATCTTTTAGGATTACTTGATCAAAAGGCACTTTCTCGTTTCCTGAGAATATTCAGTTTTCAGCGTATAATAATAGATGCCCGAACCGAGTCCGCTCGCATTCCATTTAATCCGGTATTCTCCCGCTTTTTTAGATCCGTTGAAGAGCGTTTGGATCTTCTGGCCGTTGAGATTGAGAATCTCCAGCGTGATCTTTGAAGGTTTCGGAAGATCGAACCGGATAAATGTGTCGGCGTTGAATGGATTTGGATAATTCGGGTACAGTTTAAACTTGTCCGGAACTGTCGGATCTTTCTCGTTTCCATTGTTTTTCGTACGAAGCCGCATGACGTTGATATCATACAGATTTACTCCAATATGTTTCCCGGATACTAAATACAAATGGTCATCATTATTGGCATAAAGCAACGGATCGTTAAGTAAAAGATCCGTGCGAAACAATCCGTTCAGATTTCCAGAAGAGTCGTACATCAGAACGATTCTTTTTTGTTGACCGGTGTAACGACTAATACCCACTACAAAAACGTTACCCGCTTGATTTTGGCCAATAGATTCCGGGCAGTATTCAAAAGCGTTTTCATCGATGAAGAATCGTTTCCAAAGAATAGTTCCTGTGGGACTCACTTTCATCGTAATAGATTTCCACGAATAATGTGTCGCGGTAATGTAACTGTTCCCAAGAGAATCGATATCTAATCGAAAGTGTTCGGTATTGTTAATGCTATCAATAATTGCTGTCCAGGCCATCAAACCGGCAGATGTATATTTAACAAGTGCAAGTTTAGAGCTCATCCACCCGCCCAAAATATAAATATCACCGGCGCCACTCATTTTCATTATCGGATAACTTGAGGAAATAGTACTTCTTGTGCATTTCCACAGCCGCTCCCCGGCGGAATTATACTTGACCAATGTATATCCATCGGTTGTGTGACCGCCGACGATGATTTGAAATGAATCCGTCGCGACAACATTTAAACCACCGACACCAAAGCTATCAAAAACTGCCCACTTGAAGTCACCGGAAGAATTGTACTTCACTGTAGTGAATTGGGGCTTCCATGTTGAATCATAAGATTTTCCGGTTACGAATACATTACTACTATCATCAATACAAAGGTCTGTTGCCTCAGCGCCATATTTTTGAGTATAAAAACGTGACCACTTTAGATTACCGTCTTCGTCATATTTGATAGTAAAAATGGCATTTCCTGTCGTATCGGTGTCACAATATCCGGTTAAAAATATATTTTGCGAATTATCCGCGGTAATAGAGGTAGGAATACAGAAAGATGTATATGCATGCACATGGAAAAACCGGATCCACTCCTGGGTACTATCCGGCGCATATTTACACAGAAAGGTATTTATGGCCGTATCGTTCTTGGCTACTCCAGAGACATACAAATTATTGTCGTCGTCAACAACACCGTGGAGCGGTTGCAGTGAATAATATCCATATGAGGCACTTTCTGTTATCTTCATCCACGAAAGCGTGGGAAGACTTTCTGAACGAATTGCCTGTGCAATGATACAAAAGGTGAAGACAATATTGAAGAGTGAATGAAGTTTAACTTTCATCTTATGTATTCTCTCAGAAATAAAAATTCAGTCCGAGCGCGATGTTCTGCCGGGTTTCCGAACGATCAATTTTGGTTTCAGTTGTTCTTAAATAGCCGGTAGTCGTGTTTTTGAGTTCATACCGATGCGTTGCTTGAATCCGATGATGGGTATATCGAACTTGAGTGAAAACGGAAAACACGTCGCTGAAAAAATATTCCGCGCCGTAACCGGCATACCAGAAAAACGGTGAATTCATATCCTCTGTAAATTCATCATCATTTGTTTTGGTCGTGTAACTACTGGACGATGATTCTTCATATAAATCTTCATATTTATAGTCATATGAAGCGAATTGTTTTCCGAGTCCGGCGAGCAGAAACGGCGACACTCGTTTCGGGCGCGGCGCGAAAAGACTCCACTTTAAGGAGCCCGCAACTCTCCAAATGCTCAAATCTATTGTTCTTTTATATCCCGTGCGACTTTCATCATCCGAAGAAGAATATTGATAAAATCTTTTGTACCGTTGATAGTCCTTCGCCTGGGCGTGCCATATTTCACCAATAATCGAAAGTTGTTTCGTGATGCGCCACGAGAAGTCCGAGCCAACGGATGCATCTCCGTGATACATCAAATCCTCTTCCCAATCTTCCCCATCGGTATAAATTGATGTGATCGTATAGAAGTTCAGCGGTGAAACCTGAATGCCGATCGAAGCGTGTGGGATTTGGCTTTTGGCAGGGCGTGGGATTATCTCTTCGGTCTTGCCCGAATCCGGATCGATTTTTACGGTGCGGTTCCATCTGTCAAATATCGATTTTTGTTTATGTGAACGCTCTTTCTTTGCTCGTTTCTCGCGCTCTTTCAGGAATTGGTTCAGGTCTCTGGGCCTGGCGACATAGCCGTCCGACTTGGTGTACACGATACCTTTTCCAGTTAACCAGATTTGCGTAATGTTCGGCGCCAGATTGACGATCATGAATCCATTTTTTTCATCAACGAGCACCCGCGTATCCTCGAATCGGGAAATAATACAGGGCAGTTTATAAGTAGTGTTTGAAATGACCGTATCGGGTATTTGGGCAAATAAACCGATCGGAATAAGAGTCAGGTACAAAAAACGTTTCATCGTAAACCTCCTTTTAGAATTGATAAGTGACGATCCATTGACTTGAAAGAGAAGGTGAGTGAAAAACGTGATTTCATTTTTCTGCGCAATATTCGCGTGATTTTAAAGAATTATAACCGGTATGTCAAATATTTTTTTCACATTGTCATCCATAAATAATTTGCGCCGGATCGAAATGCTTGCATTTCTCGTCCCGTCGTTTTAGAATCTACCGATGGTTTTTCGATTGCTTTTATCGGTCGTTTTATTCGTGTCGGTTGGCTTCGCGGAGAAGCTGTGTCGCGTGACATTTGTCGTCGAATCGCCGGAATTGAGCGATTCCGCGTCAGTCTATATCGCCGGCAATCAAAGATCGCTCGGGAACTGGAATCCGGCGAAAGTACGTCTTCAGCCGCTCGGCAATCATCGTTTTAGCAGGACGTTTACGTTTCCGGCGGGTATTATTATCGAGTACAAGTTCACGAAAGGCGGTTGGGATAAGGAAGCGGTTGATGAAAACGGCGGCGCATTTCAGAATTTTCTAATTGATGTTCGGCAGGATACAACGCTTATCCACTCCATCAGCTATTGGTTGGATGGAAAAGATCGGCCGGTGAGCGGTCAAATCACCGGACGCGTCGATTATTTCCGAGACGTCGCCGGAAAAGGGATCAAACCACGAGACATCATCGTCTGGTTGCCGCCGGATTATGAAACAGACTCAACCCGGCGTTATGCCGTTCTTTACATGCACGACGGGCAGAATATCATCGATCCGCGGACATCGGGGTTTGGTGTCGATTGGCAGGCAGATGAAACGGCGGATAGTCTGATCCGATCCGGCAAAATCGCCCCGTTTATCATCGTTGGAATTTATAACACAGCCGACCGGACGGCGGAATATTCGCCGACGCGAAAAGGCGCGGCATACAGTGATTTTCTCATTCGCACGCTCAAACCGATGATTGATAAAGATTACCGGACAATGCCGGATCGCGAGCACACAGCAGTTGCCGGCTCGTCAATGGGCGGGCTCATTTCGTTCATGCTGGTCTGGGAACATCCGGAAGTATTTTCCAAAGCGATTTGTATGTCGCCTGCTTTTAAAATCTATCGGCTGGATTACGTGAAAACCGTACAAAAATATTCCGGTGGGAAAAAGCCGATCCGGATTTATATCGACAATGGCGGCGTCGGGTTAGAAACGCGCCTTCAGCCGGGCATTGATGATATGCTGATCGTGCTTGATGGAAAAGGATATATTCAAGAACGTGATTATTTTTGGGTGAAAGATTTAACAGCCGAACACAACGAAACAGCGTGGGCAAAACGTTTGCCGAACGCGCTGATCCGAATTTTCGCGCAATAGATTTAACCGAATATTTTGAGAGGAATGTAATGAAAAAACGATTGATTTTTGTCGTAGTCTTGTTGAGCGCCGGGATCATTTTCGCCGGCACAAAACCGGAGGGTGAATTGACATGGGATTTCATCCGTCAGGTGCAGAAAAGCGTTAACGCTGACGCATCGGTTCGCGCCTGGACAAACGCGGTGACGAATTCTAACGTCAAACAGTTGACGTTGAACCGGGAAATCGTCACCGGTCATAACGAGACGTTCAGTTTGCGGCTCAAGACGGAAGGTATTACCAATCAGAAAATTAGCGGCCGATGCTGGATGTTTGCCGGATTTAACATTCTGCGTCCGGCAGTTATTAAAAAGTATAATCTCGCCGAGTTCGAGTTCTCGGAAAATTATCTGATGTTCTGGGACAAATTCGAGAAGGCGAATGCTTTTCTGGAAATGATGATTGAAACCGCCAAACGCGACATCGACGATCGTGAGGTTCAAGCGCTTCTGACCGCTCCGATTCCCGACGGCGGCTGGTGGAATTATTACGTGGCGTTGATGGAAAAATACGGCTCGGTTCCGAAGGAAATGATGCCCGAGACGATGAACAGCGAGAAGACCGATTACATGAATAAGACACTGGATCGTTTGGCGTGTCGTGTGGCGGTGGAATTGCGTGCAATGAGCGCTCAGGGAAAGAAGATTGAAGAACTCAGAAAATATAAAGACGAGTCGCTCAAACAGTTCTATCGGCTGTTAGTTATCCATCTTGGAAATCCGCCGGAGCAATTCATCTGGCGCGTGAAAGATAAGAATGAAAAGTTGATCGAAATGACCTGTACGCCGCAGGGTTTTTACAAGGAAACCGTGGCCGTCGATCTGAAATCATATTATACCCTTTGTGATTATCCGGCGAGACCCGCGAACAAACATTATTCGCTCAATTTTAGCCGGAATCTGTACGATCAGCCAGACATGGATTTTGTGAACGTTCCCGCCGAACGAATGAAAGAATTGGCATTTACAATGATTCAGGACAGTCTTCCGGTTTATTTTGCGGCTGACGTCAGTTGGGACATGGATAAAGATTACGGGATCATGGAAGAGAAACTTTTCGATTATGAATCGCTGTTCAATATCGATTTAAAAATCGGCAAAAAAGAGCGCTTCCAGTATCGCCTTTCAACGCCGAATCACGCGATGGCGTTTATCGGCGCCGATATTCAGAACGGCAAACCCGCCAAATGGTTGGTCGAAAATTCATGGGGAAAGGACATTGGAAAAGATGGTCTCTGGACGATGTATGATAAATGGTTCGACGAATATGTTTTCGTCGTTATCGTTCCGGAGAAATATTTGCCGGAAGACCTGAAGGTGATCCTGAAGACAAAACCGGAATCGATTCCGGCGTGGGATACAATGCGTTCGGCGTTCACGAAATAGCTGGATTGGGATGAGAACGGTTCAATTTTTGATCTTTTTTTCCATAACCCTGACCCTTTTAGGTCTCGTCAATTATTATATCGGCATTCGGGGTTTGCAGGCGCTTCCGGCCGGAACAGTCAATCGCGGTGTTTATATCGGCTTAGTCGTGTTTTTGGCGACTTCATACGTTATCGCGAGGTTTTTAGAGCGAGTTTGGCAATCGCCCCTGACCGGTGTGTTGACATGGATTGGTTCGCTCTGGATGGGCGCGATGATCTATTTTCTGATGATGGGTTTTCTGTTGGATTTCGCGCGGTTCGCCAGCCATTTCCTGCATTTCTATCCGGCTTTCGTGACGGCTGATTATGCCAAAACGAAGTTCGTTACGTGTTGCGCGTCATGCGGAATCGGTGGCTTGATCGTTCTCGTCGGTTTTATCAACACGCGAATTCCGAAATTGACGACACTCGATCTGCGTGTTCATAAAAAGGTCGAA
>JAQUKI010000155.1 GCA_028719225.1 Fidelibacterota bacterium
ACGATCTTGGCGACGCGACGCATCTCCGGTAAAACGTCCTTTTCCGGAACACCGTAAACCAACGCAGCTGTCCGTCGGTGAACATCGACGTTTTCCTGAAACGCACGGATCAGTTCGGCATCGTGCGATAAATGCGCCATGATCCGGAGTTCGATCTGCGAATAATCCGCCGATAAAAGTGTCCATCCTTTATGCTGAGGAATGAATGCTTTTCGAATTTCGCGTCCCAAATCAGTTCGCACGGGAATATTTTGAAAATTCGGATCACTGCTGCTCAACCTTCCGGTCGAAGCGACCGTTTGATTGAAAGAACTGTGCACACGTCCGGTCTTTGGATTGACGAGAAGCGGAAGCGCGTCCAGATAAGTTCCCTTCAGTTTCATCAGACCGCGATAATCCAGTACGAGTTTGGGAAGTGTATGTTTGTTTTGAAGTTTTTCCAGCACGCTGACATCCGTCGAATGGCCGCGAACTTTCGGCAATTCCAATTTATCGAATAAAATTTCACCAAGTTGTTTCGGCGAGTTGACATTGAATTCCTGCCCCGCCGCATGATAAATCCTGCGAACGAGATCGTCGATGTCCTTTTCCAGATCGAACGACATCTGTCTGAGAAATTTCACATCGAGAAAAACGCCGTTTTGTTCCAGCTGCATCAGAACCGGGACCAACGGCATTTCGATCATTTTAAAAACATCCCATGTATGATCGTTCTGCAACTTTTCCGTAAAAATCGGAACCAATTCGAGCGCGATGTCGGCATCTTCGGAGGCGTACCAGCCGACTTTTTCGACATCGACCTGATCCATCGTGATCTGATTTTTTCCGCTTCCGATGAGTTCTTCAATCGGCTGCATCGTATAACCAAGATAGAATTGACTCAGTTTGTCCAATTTGTAACTACGAGAATCCGGCTGAATCAGAAAAGCGGCGATCATCGTGTCGAAGTCGATGCCCGCAAGTTCGATGCCGTTCCGTCTCAGAATCAGCATGTCGTATTTTAAATTCTGACCGCATTTGCGGACGCCGGGATTTTCAAGAAGCGGTTTCAGTTCGTTCAGAAGCGTGAAATTGCATTCTCCGGAAAACAGTGATGCCTGCGCAGACGGCGACTGGATCGGGATATAAACACCCTGATTCGGTTGCCAGCTCAGTGCGACGCCAACGATTTCCGCGAGCATCGGCGAAACCGATGTTGTTTCGAGATCGACAGAAAGCAATCCGACATTTTTCAAACTCTTCACAAGAGACCGAACTTCGTCCAGCATACGAACCGTGCGGTAATTTTTTACCGGTTTATCGACCGGTTCGGTCTTCGTATCCGATTTGATAAGCGAAGTGAACTCCAGTTCCTCATAAATCTTCTTCAATTCAGATTCATCAACACCTGAAAAACGTAGTTCTTCAAATTTGATTTCGAGTGGAACATCTGTTTTAATCGTTGCCAACAATCTGGAAAACCGGGCGTTTTCGGCGCCGTCGCGAATCATCGACGCGATGCGTTCGTTCGGAATTTCATCGACATGAGCGAGAATATTTTCGAGTGAATCCCATTCCTGCAATAACGGCGTTGCCTTCGCCGGTCCGACACCTTTGATTCCGGGAATGTTATCCGATGAATCGCCGACGAGCGCAAGAAAATCGGCTACCTGATCCGGTCGGATGCCGAATTTATCGACAACATCCTGTGCGTCGATGATCTCGACATCTTTCTGCGAAGAGTGCGGTTTGTATATTCGGGCGCCATCGCCAACCAACTGCATAAAATCTTTATCGCCGGTAACCATATAAACGAGAAACCCGCGCTTTTTTCCTTCCATTGCCAGCGTTCCGATGATGTCGTCCGCTTCATATCCAGGCAGAATGATAAGCGGAATATTCATCGCCTTCGTGATTTTGAACATCCACGGCAACTGGGCGACGAGATCTTCAGGCATCGCTTCACGCGTCGCTTTATATTGAGGATAAATTTTATGGCGGAAGGTTTTTTCCGGAGCGTCGAAAACCATCCCAATATAATCGGGCTTCTCATCACTGAGGATTTTTCGGAGTGCGTTGACGAAGGCAAAGGTCGCTCCCGTTGCCAATCCTTTCGATGTAGCCAGTCTGTTACGAATCATTCCGAAGTAGGAACGATAGGCAATCGCCGATCCATCAATGAGATATATTTTACTCTGTTCTTCCATAAATCTTGGAAAATTTTAAACAACCAGCCTGAATTTGACAAGGGCTTTCGTTCGCCGAATTTGCGGAGAAATTCCCCGTTCTTCATTCCAGAATTTTTCATTGTAAAATATTCCTTTTCTTCCAAGTTTTCTCTGGATCGATCTTTGCCCTGTATTTTCCGGTTTAATCACCGACTAATTTAGTGATAGCAGCGTAAAATATCGGCAGATTTTCATGCGGTTTCGCCGATATTTTTCCTTTTCTGCAAAAAACTTGTGTTGAACTCTGGAATTAATCGAATTGCACGGTCAATGTCAGATAGTAATTTCGGGTTGCGGCAGGCCAATACAGATCGATCCGCTGTCGCTCATCGCCCCACATTTCGTAATAGTTATAACCAAACGTCTCATATAGAACATCAAAAACGTTGTTGATCCGAAAAGTCAGCGTCCAATTCAAGCGCCGATACTCAGGCAATTCGATCCGCGTCCCAAAATTCACGACCTGATAAGAAGGAATAGCAGCCGATTCGGTGTTCGCGAAATCGATGTATTGTTTCCCGATATGCAGAATCTGCATCCATGATTCGATGAATTTATATCGCCCCATCACCTTACCTTTAATTTGAAACGCGGGAAAACCGGGAAGAACGCAATCATGAAAATCTGCGATTCCACCCCAACCACTCCAGCCGATCGAATCCGCGTGAAACGAGATCAGACGATTGTCGGCATAAGTCAAGTTGCCATCGATCTTCAGCCATGAGTTGATTTGTGATGAAACAGTCGCTTCGACTCCCTGATGAATCGTCTGGTCGGCATTGGCGTGATAAACTTCATCAGCGTCGGTATAACGATACTCGACCGGTATCAACTCATTCCTAAAATCCATCCGGTACAAATTAATCTGCGCTGACCATTTGTCGGAACTAAAGGCGGTTCCCAACTCAAAATCGGTCAGGAATTCGGTTTTCAACAATGGCGAATCAAAGCGTTTGGATGAAAATTTTACTTTCGGATAATCGTCGGGATCGTCATGATCGTAGAAATCGCCGTCGCCCGGCTCGCGATGCGCGGTTGAATAATTGATAAACGCATTCCCTCCTTTGCCGATCTTCCAATTCAGGCCGAGATGCGGATCGATGAAATTGTACGACAAACCATATTCATATCCATTCACGAATGCGCCCAAAGTGTCCTGATTGAAAAAATATCGGTGTCCGAGATAGCGCAGATCGACCATCAGAGTCAGATTTTTCGCCAGATCGACCAGTGCGTGGGCATACAACGCACCGCTGATTTTTTGACTTTCGTCTGAATAATAGTTGCGATTTCCCAAACTTAACAACGACGGTGAATAAATTTCTGCTACTTTACCATAATGTTCGGAATTGTAGAATCGAATATCGCCGCCGACAGTTAACTCTCCGAATGCAAACCGGTGGTTCAGATGAGAAATGATTCCCCAGTAACCATTTTCCAGCCATTTCCTTCTTAGCAAATCGATCGATTCCGAATCTGCAATCGTCTGTTCGGTCAAGTTGTATTCCTCAGCATCGACATCACCCTTGAACTGCTGGTAATACCCTTTCCCAAAAATCCGATAAGCTGTCAGGTTGATCAAATTGTCACCAATTTTCCGGCTATGCTGAAAAGATAAAAGTGTTTGCCGGAATACATCCTGGTTCAGATTGTCGAATCCGCCATTGTAATCCGGATCGGCGTAAAAATTGTACCGCCTATCTTTTCCATTATCGAGATCGAAGCCGTAAACGGGTGCGACACCTTCCCATGAAAAAGCCGTCGTTTCATCTCCACTCATTGCCTCGATACGGGTCATCCGGTCTTTTCCATTTTTTTCGATACCGGCATGAATTGAAGTTTGCTCGGCGCCGCTTCCATCACGATAACCGGCGCTTTGTAATCGACTGATCCGTGAATAGACGATAAAGTTTTGATCTTTCCATGGCCTTCCGCAATAAGACAGAGACGCTTTTGTCGACGGAAGATGCAATCCTTTTTGTGTATAATTTCCATAGCCGGTTTCGGCGACAAGTCCCGTATCGAGCGCTAAATAATTCGTCGCGAGATTCACCGTTCCGCCGAAAACCGATGTTCCATAAAGCGAATTACCCACACCGCGCTGAACCTGAATATCGCCGGTTGACGACAAAACATCACCGTGATCAACCCAGTAAACGGCATGCGATTCCGGATCATTCATTGGAATCCCATTGACCATCACACCAATCCGATCTTGCTGAAAACCACGGATTTTCAGATAACTGTAACCGATTCCGTTTCCGGCATCCGAATAAGAAAAAACGCCCGGCAGATCGTTTAAAACCATCGGTACATCCTGCTGAAAATAGGCATTGTCAATATCGGATTTTTCAAGCATCGTGAAAGCGACCGGCGTTTTTCCCGGAACGGCGCGCGAAACTGTCGCCAACACTTCCTCACCGGTTAGAACAGCAGGAATCAGGAATATTTCACCAAGATTCAGATTTTTAACGTAAACGACCTTCGGTTCAAACGCAATGTGACAGACTCGCAATTCACATGGTAACTGTTTGACTGATAACCTGAATCGTCCGTCCGATCCGGAAATTGTACCTTCGCCGGTTTCAGAAATGAAAACATTGGCGTGGGCAATAGGACTTTTTCTGTTTTCGGAAATGATTCGACCGGTGATGAAATTCGTCGCAAAAGACGACATATTCACTGAAAAAAAGATACAAAGGAAGAAGAAAGAACGAGCGGTAATTTTCATGATTGCCTCCCTTCGCTGGCATTATCCAGATCAGGTTCTACGGGTATTTCTCAGCTGCCCTTAGAATCAATCGGGCGAGCACCCCATGACCATATTTTTACAAACAACTTTCTGCAGTTTAGAATTCGCAGGTTGATTCGCGGGAACGTCTGGGAGTCGAACCCAGCTTCCCGAAATTTTCGGGAACAGCGATTTTGAAGACCGTGACGCCCACCGGGGACGCATTCATTCCCATGTTTTATTTCTCGACGACAACATAGTCGATTTTCTTTTCACGTTTCAGTTTCTCGCCGACTTTTTGAGCTTCGTCTTTGGTTGCGAACGAGCCAGCCCGGACGGAAAGTAAAGACTTATTGTTCAAATTGAGCGGTTGGATAAACGGCTGAAGTCCGGCCGATTTTAGACGCGATTTGAGCGCCATGGCATTACTCTCGTTGGAAAATGCGCCGAACTGAAGTGTATATTTACCTGCTGGTTTTTTTTCGATTTGATCAATTGGAACCGAAGGCGCAATCTGCTGATTCGTCTCTTTAGGGGCTGGCGGCAGAACCGAAGCCGGAGATTTCCGCGACGCAGCGATTGTCAGACGCGGCGTACAAGAATAGCCTGCGAAATCCGTCTGAATGCCGGGATATGCTCTGGCATAATAGTCCACGTAAAAATCGACAGAATCCCGTCGATTCATCGCGTTGAAACTGCAAAGTAAAAAATGTACGCACCCGCCGATCAATTCGGAATTCGGATAGACGCGGATCATGTCACGCGAGTATTTGATTGTTTTATTGTAAAGTCCTTTTGTATAAATGAACTCAATGACTTTCAAAAATGCGTCATCCGCGCGCTGACTTTCCGGATATTTGTTCAGCACGTCTTTATAGATCAGTAGGGCTTTTTCACCGTCTGTTTCCACCAAGCCGGATAAATAAAGCGCTTCCGGACTATCCGGGAATTGCGCTTTAATCGCCGGAATCGCCCGAAGAACGGAATCCCGCTCGCCGGTTTCGAGAAGATTGTAATAAGCAGAAAAATCCTGCGCCGAAAGCCACATTGGAAAGATAAGAAATAGAATCGAAATTGCTTTTTTCATAAATGGATCGTGTAGGTGTCAGGTTGACCACAGGTTGAACATAGCCATACGATTTTCTTTTCCC
>JAQUKI010000156.1 GCA_028719225.1 Fidelibacterota bacterium
CGATGACAATCGTGTATTTGCTTTTCAGTTTCTCGATCAGTTCCTCAATGCGCTTCGTGGAAATCGGGTCGAGACTCGCGCACGGCTCGTCAAACAGAATCACTTCCGGTTCGATGGACAAACACCGTGCAATACAAAGCCGCTGTTGCTGACCGCCCGAAAGTCTCAGCGCGCTTTCATCGAGCCGGTCTTTGACTTCATCCCAGATGGCGGCTTCAGTGAGCGATCTTTCAACACGTTCTTCAATTATGTCACGGTCCTTGATCCCGTTTACTTTCAATCCAAAACTCAGATTCTCGCGAATGGATTTTGGAAACGGATTTGGTTTTTGAAAAACCATCCCGACTTTGCGCCGGATTTCGACAATGTCCGTTTCCGGTTCGTAAATATTTATATCATCGAGATAGACTTTTCCTTCAAGACGCGTATTCGGGATCAGGTCATTCATTCGATTCAACAGGCGGATAAATGTCGATTTTCCGCAACCGGATGGCCCGATAATCGACGTTACCCGATTTTCGTAGATATTCATACTGATGTCTTTGAGCGTCTGTTTCGCGCTATAATAAAAATCAACATTCTCCGCTTTCATTCGAATAATATCAGACAAAATCATATTTCCTTTGTCGTTGTCTTAAAAAGATGGCAAATCCGGAAATGATCAGAACGATCAGCATCAGAAGAAATGCGCAACCATAAGCAATGAGTGTCTGCTGTTCGGGAAAAGTTCCTTCGGTCATCAGGGCGTAAATGTGATACGGCAGAGCCATCACTTCATCAAAAATGGATTTTGGATAACCGCGTGTGTAAAATGTCACCGCCGTGAACATGATTGGCGCGGTTTCACCCGCTGCACGGCCAATGCTTAAGATCACGCCGGTAAGAATTCCCGGTAAAGCCGTCGGTAAAACAATCTTTTGAATCGTCTGCCATTGCGTTGCGCCCAATGCCAGCGATGCTTCACGTAAAGATTGCGGCACGGCAAGCAATGCTTCCTGTGCTGCCGAAATGATTCCCGGCAGAATCATGATCCCAAGCGTCAGACTGCCGGAAAGAATCGAAACGCCGAATCCGAAGAACTTCACGAAAACCGCTAATCCGAACAACCCGAATACAACTGACGGAACACCCGCGAGATTATTGATGCTCATCCGGATTACATTGATGATCATGCTTTTCGGGCTGTATTCACAGAGATAAATCGCACAGGCGATGCCGATCGGAAGCGCAAAGAGAACGGCGCCGATAGTCAAATAGATTGTTCCAACAAGCGCGGGCGCAATTCCGCCTTGTGTCATTGCATGCCGCGGAACCTGTGTTATAAACTCCCAACTCAGCGCTTTCAATCCATTGATCGAAATAAAATAAATGATCACTCCGAGAGATAAAAGCGCCACCAGTATCGATAAATACAGAAATCCGAATCCAAAAAACTGGGGTAAACTCTTCCGCCTCATCGTCCTAATCCAAGTTTCAATCGATAGCGGCGACTTACTATTTCCGCGATGATGTTGAAGACAAACGTTATTAGAAACAAGATCAACCCGATGGCAAAAAGCGCGTGATAATGCGCGCTTCCTATCGCCGCCTCGCCCATTTCCGCGGCAATCGTAGATGTCATCGGGCGAACCGGATCGAATATCGATTTCGGAATCATCGCCGCGCCACCCGCTACCATCAAGACGGTCATCGTTTCTCCAACGACTCGACTCATTCCCAGAATAATCGCTGTCGAAATTCCCGAACCGGCAGCCGGTAAAATGATTTGTGTCAGCGTCTGCCAGCGATTTGCGCCAACGGCATATGCGGCTTCGCGGAAGCTCTTTGGAACGTAATTCAGCGCATCTTCCGCCAGACTACTAACTGTCGGAACTGCCATGATCCCGAGAATCAGGCTTGCCGTGAACAAGCAAAGTCCGGTCGAAAGATCGAAAGTTCTTTGCAGATACGGCGCAACGACGATCATTCCAAAGAAACCGTAAACAATTGAAGGAATACTTGCCAGTAATTCGATGAGCGGCTTGAGGATCGCTTTTTGTCTTCTTCCAGCGATTTCATGAAGATACAATGCGCTCCCCAAACCGATCGGTATACAGATTAACATGGCGCCGAGCATCACCCAAAGCGTTCCTGTAATCAGCGGTAGGATACCGAATTCCGGCGGCTCGGACGTTGGATACCACGACGTTCCGCTGATAAATCCCGTCAGACTGACAGCGCTGAAAACCGGTATCCCTTCCGAAAAAAGGATGATGATAATTCCCAGCAGAAACAGTAGCGATGAGAATGCCATTCCCATGAAACCGTATTTGAACACTTTTTCGGAGATTTTACTTCTCATCGCTGTCATTCTTGATCCCGGGCTATTTCAAGCCGACATATCCGGCAGTTTCCACCAATTCCTGTCCTTCTTTACTGAGAACGAAATCGATGTATTTCTTAACCCACCCTTTTGGTTTTCCGTTTGTATACATGAAAAGCGGGCGTGAATATGGATACACTTTTGACAGGATTGTCACTTTAGAACATGTGATTCCATCGACAGTGATTAGTTTGACGCGCTTTGTAATATAACCGAAACCGATATAACCGATCGCGCCGGGTGTTGTTTCGACGGCTGTTTCAATGGCCTTATTCGACGCATTCAACAACGCATCCTTCCGGACTTTCTCGTCATTCAGCGCCAGTTTTGCAAACGCTTCATACGTGCCGCTTGCCGTATCACGGGAAAGCACGACGATCTTTTTGTCTGCTCCGCCGATCTGTTTCCAGTTTGTTATTTTACCGGTATAAATCTTCCGGATTTGATCTTTCGTCAGATTCTGGATCGGATTCGACGGATGAACAACTATCGCGATTCCGTCCATGGCGATTACATGTGCCGTTGGATGGATACCACGGCTGACGGCATTTTTTATTTCAGAATCCTTCATCGAACGTGACGCATTCGCAATGTCGCAGGCTCCGTCATTCAATGAGGCAATTCCGACACCGGAACCGCCACCCTGAACGGACAGTGTTACATCCGGATTGAAATTCATGAATTCTTCCGCCGTCAGTTGAGCGATTGGCAGAACCGTCGTCGAACCTGAGAGACGAATCTTTTCACCGGCAAATCCCGCCAGTGCGACTGTCAAAACGAGAAGTGTTATCGATAATATCTTTTTCATTTTTCACCCTTTCTAAGTTAGAATTTAAATTGGAAATCAACTTGAACTATCTGTTCCGGAATACGGGTTCCGGCAAGATTCCCGATCCGGTAATAATCGACGCCAAGAATGACATTTTTCATCAGACCATATTGGAAAACGATCTCACTCCCGCCGATTCCCGTCATACCGCCGTATGCGTCAGAGTCGGGAAAAATATCTAACCACGAATCTTTTTCTATATTGCGGTACGAATATTTGATCTGCCACTGATTCTTGTTCTTGATCTTATCATATCCGCCAAAGAATCCGACAGTAAATCCGCTCTGCAGACTGTCAGCTGCTATGTTCCGGTTATATTCGCAAAACATCCCGATCGCCGGTAAAATTACATTATAAACTTGCAGATCTCCGCCCATAGAGACAACCCTGTAATCGCCGGAAAGATGCTTGACGTTACTCGCATCTTTGTAATATGTGTTGCTCCATTTCGCATGATCCAATGTCGCGTCTTTCACATGACCGAACTGATAATAGGTCATTCCGAGATTAGATGAGAAGGCGCCTTCCTTCACCATATTGATTCCCGGCTGAATGAGGATCATCGCGGGATCCTTATCGTCTTTGATCTCATCGACGAAATAATAACCGGCGTTCAGGAATAGGTTTTTCATCTTCAATCCCGCGGCCAAACCTTCAACCGTGATGTCGGTATCCCACAGATAATCGGAAGGCATCCAAAATACCGAACCGGCGCCTATTTTTCCACCGGTAAACGTCAGCCAATTCGCGGCTGAATATCTGGCATAAGCATAATCCAGCATGATCGTTTTCGTCTCAAACGAATTTTCAAACGTTTGATTTGTCGAGCGCGGATCGGCGCCGCCGGAAGCCAGTCCGAATCCGACATTCAGTCCGGAAACTACTTCCGCTTCTCCGCCCAAACGGAACCGATAACGAGCACGATTCCTGGCATCTCCGCCTTCTCGCTGTTCCCATTGATCGCGAAGACGAAAATCACCTTTCAGGTTAAAGGTCTGGATCCATTTCGGAAGCGTCGATACTTCCGCTTTTGCTAACTGCGTCCGCATCTCTTCCTCGGACAGGATCAAGATTTCCTGTGCGCGTCCGGGACTGATGACGCCTTTTTCAACCAACTCGTTCACCAACAAATCCAGTTCACCGGCGACGATCCCGGACGGCAGAATGCCGACCAGCATCAAAACGACCGATAACCAAATTGTTCTTTTCTTCAATTGAACCTCCTTCGAGTTTCTTCTTTCGTGTTAAATATCTTCTTTTTCACGCCAATATCTACACATTGAAAATGAAGAAGGAGTCAGGAATCGGTTAATTTTCGGTTAAGATTTCTGGGAGATGAAGAAAATTACACAAGAATTCAACCAGTTTCCGGCTCCAATTTATTGGAGACTAAACTGGTTTCGGCTGACAAACCCGTTTGGCTTCGCTGAAAACGGGTTTAATAAGAACTGCCTACGAAAAAGACATAGACATACATTTCAGATTTTGTTTTATCGTCAGGTCTGAGGACATGACGAAACAGAAAATTAGGTTGATTGG
Source organism: Fidelibacterota bacterium (assembly GCA_028719225.1). GTDB lineage: Bacteria > Fidelibacterota > UBA2242 > UBA2242 > UBA2242 > 0-14-0-20-45-22. Next base: position 4,731 of record JAQUKI010000156.1, read on the forward strand.
GGTATAATGAGGAATTCTAATCGAAGATCACGCTTCGTTAAATCCGGAACGTTTATTCCGGCAGTTCGACGATGAACGTCGTTCCGACGCCCGGAACGCTCTCAGCGTGAATCCTTCCGTTGTGCAGGAGAACGATATGACGTGCGATTGACAGCCCTAATCCGGTGCCGCCGAGTTGACGCGAACGCGACTTATCGGCGACATAAAAGCGCTCGAAGAGGCGTGGTAAATGCTCTTTGGCGATGCCGATGCCGGTATCGCGGATTTCAATACGGATTTCCCGATCGACTTTCCGGGCGGAAATAGCAATGATGCCCTTATCGGTATATTTGACCGCGTTGTCGATCAGGTTGATAAAAACCTGTTGCAGTCGAAAAGGATCGGCGTCGAGCATTCTTGCCTGTTCGGAAATATCGACCTCAATATTCAAGCCTTTTTCGGCGATCTTCTTCTCGAAAAGGTGAATCGTGTCTTTCACCAGCGCCTGTAAATCCACTTTCTCGATCTGCAGCGCCGGCCGATCTTCGATCTCCGCTAAATTCAGCAGATCGTTCACGATGGCGATCAATCGGTCGGTATGTTTTGAAATGATGTCGATGTACCGGCCTTTCTCTTCATTCGTCTCATCCTGAAGCGTTTCGACAAAACCCTTGATCGCGGTCAGCGGTGTTCGGAGTTCATGCGAAACGTTGACGATAAAATCCTTTTTTAGTTTCTGAAGCGCCTTCATTTCCGAGATGTCGGAAAAGAGGAGAATAATTTCGCTGTTGACGTCGATAAATGTTGAACTGCAAAGGAATGGCCGCCCATCGATCTCGATCTCCGCAGAAGAACCGATTCGGCTCTCTGTCGTTTTCTTGACAAAATCGATGAAAGCCGGTTCGCGGATAATTTCCCAGTAGAACCGCCCGTCGATCGGTTGACCATGAGCGATTTCGGAAAATGAATCGTTGAAGAATGTCACTTTACCGGACGCGTCCAGCGCCGTCAATCCCGATTGGATCGACGATATGATCGTCTTGATTTCGTTGTGGCGAAGAGAAATATCATCGAACAGGCGTTGAATTTCCGAGGTCATGTGATTGAAACTCTCGGCCAATTCCTTGAACTCATCGTTTTTTGTCCAGTGAACTTTTTGATCGAAATCGCCGCCCGTGATTTTCCGGGATGCTTTCACGAGCAGCCGGATCGGACGAATCGTATTTTTCGCCAACAGATATGAAATCACCAATGCGAGAAAAACACAGGCGAGCATAATTCTGAGCAAGCGTTGTTTGTATCCGACGATCATCGTCCTGACATCACTTAAATAAATACTCGATCGAATGATGGCGGTTGTTTGTCCGTTTTGGATCAACG
>JAQUKI010000157.1 GCA_028719225.1 Fidelibacterota bacterium
GCAATGAAGCGGTTGTAAAAGCCGCGATTCTGGCGGGCTGTAAGTCATATTACGGCTATCCGATCACGCCAGCGAGCGAAATCGCACACGCCGCCGCTAAATATCTACCATTGGCGGGCGGAACGTCCGTTCAGGCGGAAAGCGAGATCGCCGCGATCAACATGGTTTATGGCGCATCGTCGGCGGGCGACCGGACTATGACGGCTTCATCGAGCCCGGGATTCAGCCTGAAACAGGAAGGTATTTCCTACTGTGCCGGAGCGGAACTTCCCTGCGTTATCGTCGATGTCATGCGCGGCGGTCCCGGTCTGGGAAACATTGGTCCCGAACAAGGCGACTACAATCAGGTCGTCAAGGGCGGCGGGCACGGCAACTATAAAAACATCGTTCTGGCGCCGAACTCCGGGCAGGAGATGTGCGACTTCGGGATACTTGCCTTCGATCTGGCAGATAAATACCGGAATCCGGTCGTGATCCTCACCGATGGATTTATCGGACAAATGATGGAACCGGTAGATTTCCCGAAACCGGTCGAGAAAATACCTGATAAACCGTGGGCTATAAAAGGCACTGACGAAACAACCGACAATCTGATCACATCCATCGACCTGGAACCCAACGATCTGGAACGGCACAATCTTAAACTTCAGAGGAAATATGCGATCATCGAAGAACGGGAAGTCCGCGCCGAAGAGTATCATCTCGAAGACGCCGAAATCGTGATCATCGCTTTTGGGATCGTTTCACGGATTGCCCAGTCCGTCATCGATAATCTTCGGGGAATCGGTGTTAAAGCCGGCATGTTGCGGCCGCAGACGCTCTTTCCTTTCCCGAAGAAAGCCATCGCACGCCTTGCCGACACGGTAAAATTCTTTCTCACGATCGAACTGAGCAACGGACAATTAGTAGATGACGTCCGTCTTGCCGTCAACGGTAAAAAACCGGTCTATCTTTACACACGAGTAGGCGGAAATGTCCCGACAATGAAAGAAATCCACGATGAATTGATGAAACTGATGAGGATGTCATGAAAGATATTTTACATAAATCAGAAGTTTTTTACGATGTTTACGAGCGTAAACCCGGCGCCGACAAATTGACGACGACTTACTGTCCGGGTTGCGGGCATGGAAATCTGCACAAATTAATTGCCGAAGCGCTCGAGGATTTTGGCGTGCGCGACCGAACGATCTTTATCAGCCCCGTGGGATGTAGTGTATTCGCTTATTACTATTTTCATACGGGAAACATTCAGTCCGCTCACGGCAGGGCGCCGGCAGTCGCCACCGCGGCCAAACGCGCGCATCCTGAAAGCATCGTCATCAGTTATCAGGGTGACGGCGACCTTGCGGCAATCGGCGGCCTGGAGATTTTACACACCGCCAATCGCGGCGAAGGAATCACGGTTTTCTTCATCAACAACGCCATTTACGGAATGACTGGTGGGCAGATGGCGCCGACGACACTGATCGGTCAAAAAACAATGACGACACCGCGCGGCAGAACAGTCGCGAATGAAGGCTACCCGATCCGCATGGCGGAAATCATCGCCACGCTGGACGCGCCGGTTTACGTCGAACGCGTGATGCTTGCCGACGCCAAATCAATCATGCAGGCTCGCGCCGCAGTCCGAAAAGCGCTGAAACTACAAATCGAGAAAAACGCCTTTTGCTTTATCGAAGTGCTTTCGCCGTGCCCATCCAATCTCAAAATGACGCCGATTCGCACAAAAGAATGGGTCAAGGACGTTCTCCAAAATCAATTCCCGCTTGGCGTGAAAAAAGACATTTCGGAGACATTTGTCAAAAAGGAAATCGCCCGGACGCAAGTCGAGTTATCCGACCTGCCGCAGATTCTCGAAATCGAACATACGCCGATCGACCCGGAAAAGATCGCAGCTTACCGGCAGAAAAAAGTGTCGGAAGAGATTAAAGTCGCCGGATTCGGCGGACAAGGCGTTTTAAGCCTCGGTACGGTTCTCGCCGAAATGGGAATGCAACACGGCTACGAGGTCAGCTGGTTACCGTCATACGGCCCGGAAATGCGCGGCGGCACGGCGAATTGCAGCGTCAAGATTTCCAACGGGAAAATCGGCTCGCCGCTCGTTACAAATCCAACCGTTTTAATTGCCATGAACCGCCCTTCATTAGACGCATTCGAAGCGGATGTCGTCCCCGGCGGACTAATTATCTACGATGCTTCTTTGATCGACAGACAACCGGTCAGAACCGACGTCAAAGTCATTCCGCTCCCGGCAACGAAATTGGCGGATGAACTCGGAACGACAAAAGCGGCCAACATGATCATCGTAGGCGCATTACTCGAATACCTGAAAATTATGAGCATCGACGTTGTGCTGGAATCGCTCGGTTATATCCTGAAGCGTAAGAATTTGGTCGAACTAAATCAGCATGCAATATTAAAAGGTGTTGAATTTTTCAAGTCTTTAAAATAGATTAATAACGTCTTGTACCTGGCGTCCCCAAGTATCTATCCTCAACACGCGGGACGCCGGTGCGGGGCGCTTCCTCATAAATAATCAGATACCGGATCGGTCAACTTCCAGACTAAATTTCCTTTTTTATAGACGTTCGCAACGGTAGGAAAGCCCAGGAAATACGGAATTCCCTGATATTTATCAATATTCCAGATAACGAAATCCGCCTGTTTGCCTTCTTCTAAACTACCGACACATTTTTCCAATTTTAACGACTGCGCGGCATGAATCGTCGCGGCCTGAATTGCCTCTAACGGATTGAGTTTCAACTTCAGACAGGCAATGGAAATGACGAACGGCATCGACTGTGTCATACTGCTTCCGGGATTGAAATCGGTCGCGATGGCAACCGGCAAACCGGCGTCCCACATTTTCCGGCCCGGCGCATACGAGTCCGAGCCGAGGAAAAAAGTCGTCGCAGGAAGTAGAACCGGAACGACGCCAGCCTCTTTCAATGCCTGAATTCCTTCATCGTCGATTGCCATCAGATGATCGGCGGAAAATGCTCCAAACCTTGCGGCTAATTTTGCGCCGCCAAAAGGCTTGAACTCCTCGGCATGAACACGGATTCCCAGGCCGAGAAATTTCGCGGCGGAAAGGATTCGCGCGGATTCTTCCACCGAAAAAACGCCCTCTTCGCAAAACACATCGCAAAAATCTGCCAGCCCTTCCCGAACGATCTTCGGCAACATTTCGCCGGTGATCAGATCGATGTAACCGTCATGATCGTTCGCGAACTCTTCCGGAAATTCATGCGCGCCGAGAAAAGTTGTCCGGATGTCAAGCGGCGCTGTTTCGGACAACTCCCTGAGAATCCGCAGAGATTCCATCTCGCTTGAAACATTCAGACCGTAGCCGCTTTTTGCCTCAATCGTCGTCGTGCCGTAACGCAGAAAATCGAACAGGCGCGCTTTCACTTTTCGCCGGAGATCGACCGAATTAGCCGAACGAAGACTTTTCACGCTTGAGCGGATTCCGCCGCCGGCGCGCGCAATTTCCATGTAACTTTTCCCCGCGAGCCGCATTTCATATTCGATCTCCCGCGTCCCGTTAAAAACCGGGTGCGTGTGCGCATCGACGAATCCGGGCGTGACTAAACAGCCGTTCGCGTCGATGCGGTCGAATTCCGATGACCACAAATCCTTACCGATTTCGATAACTTTCCCGTCCTGAATCGCCATCTCGATGCCATTTTGGACGACCATTTCCTGCCGCGACGATGAGTAAGAAACCAGTTCGCCGATATTCGTTACGATGATTCCCTTTGACATATTCCTCCGTTCGGATTCAATTTTATTGACCGACATATTTTACGCATTTTCTTTCTGAATCGGTAATTTGATTCTCCGTGCTTTAGCGGTAAATTTTCACCGCTGTTTGTTTGAAATCGATCAAATGAAAAGGGAATTATGAAACGATTTTCACTTTTAGCGTTCGTTTTTTTAACATTAACCGGTTGCGCGATTCATCCAAAACCGACCGTTACTGTCGTCAAACTCAATTATCCGGCTGAACTTCAGGTCGTCACGCGCCAGGAATGGCGCTGGATTCCAATGACCGCCGCCGCACGCGAACATACGATCACGAAAATCACGATTCACCATGAAGGCGTCGATTTCCCACCGGATAAAGATCCTGTCGAAAGCATTCGCACGCTTCAAAAATGGAGCCGCGCCGAAAAGAACTGGCCGGACATTCCATACCATTTTATGATCGACCTGAACGGCAAAATTTACGAAACCCGTCCGATCAACTACGCGGGCGACACGAATACAACCTACGATCCGACCGGTCATGCGCTGATCTGCCTGATGGGCAATTACGAAAACATAGAACCGACGGAAAACCAATTGAACTCGCTCGTCGCGTTGACGGCGTTTCTGGCGAAAACATACAACGTGCCGGTTTCCGAAATCAAGGGTCACAAAGACTACGCCGAAACGCTTTGCCCCGGCAAAAACCTGTATAAATTTCTACAGGACGGAACGATCCAAAAAAGAGTGGCGGACAAACTTCGCACTGAGTGAAACAGTCGGTAGTTGGACTTCGCCACAATTATTTACAATTTCCTTTGTCATTTTATGAATTTTCCGGTTAGCTTACAGCCGAATGTTAACATGTTTTTCATAGAGGCTGAAATATGAATCCCGCCGAAATAATCCAATTGACAGAACTACCGCCAAAGAAAGAATTCCAGCCGGGAATTCGCCGCGCGCCGAATCGCGGTTTTTTCCTGACGAAAGATGAAACCGTCACCGCTCTGAAAAACGCGCTGAGATATGTTCCGAAAAAATGGCACGCCACGCTCGCGCCGGAATTTCTCGAAGAATTGCGCACGATGGGACGCATTTACGGTTATCGTTTCCGCCCGGAAGGTCGCATCTGGGGCAAACCTGTCGAGGAATACAAAGGCATTCTCGCCGCCCGCGCCCTGCAGGTGAACATCGACAATAATCTCGACTTCGATGTGGCGCTTTATCCGTACGAGTTGGTGACCTACGGAGAAACCGGACAGGTTTGTCAGAACTGGATGCAGTATTTACTCATCAATAAATATCTCGAAGTCATGACGGAAAACCAGACGCTGGTGGTCAGTTCCGGCCATCCCGTCGGACTTTTTCCATCGCACGAGATGGCTCCGCGGGTGATTTCTACGAACGGCCTGCTCGTTGGTGAATGGGATAATCCGAACGATTTTCGCAAATTAGCGGCGCTCGGCGTCTCGAATTACGGTCAGATGACAGCCGGCGGCTGGATGTATATCGGCCCGCAGGGAATTGTTCACGGAACATACATCACTCTACTGAATGCCGGGCGTAAATATCTTGGAATTCCCGAGGATAAAGATTTATCCGGTGTCATTTATGTCAGTTCCGGACTTGGCGGCATGTCCGGCGCGCAGGCCAAAGCCATCGAAATCGCCGGCGGCATCGGCGTCATTGCCGAAGTCGATTTCAGCCGCATCAAGACCCGCCAGGAACAGGGTTGGGTCATTAAAATCTCAGATAATCTCGCTGAAATTACCGGCTGGATGCTTGAATATCGCGCCAGGCGCCAACCGGTTTCAATCGCTTATCACGGCAACATCGTCGATCTGCTGGAACATCTCGATTCAAAAAAGATCGCTGTCGAATTGCTTTCCGACCAGACTTCCTGCCATGCCGTTTATGACGGCGGCTATACACCCGCCGGAGTCTCATTTGAAGAAGGACGTGAACTACTGAAATCTTCGCCGGATAGATTTCGGAATCTGGTGAATGAATCTTTGCAGCGGCATTTTAATGTCATCCGACGACTGACAGCCAGCGGCGCGCGTTTCTGGGATTACGGCAATTCTTTCATGGCCTCCGTGTTCAATGCCGGTGAAAAATCCATCGCGAAGAATGGGCACGACACATCGGACGGCTTTATTTTCCCGTCATATGTCGAGGACATCATGGGGCCGTTGTGTTTCGATCGCGGTTTCGGGCCGTTCCGCTGGGTTTGTCTGAGCAGAAAAGACGAGGATTTGCACAAAACCGAT
>JAQUKI010000158.1 GCA_028719225.1 Fidelibacterota bacterium
TTCTAACTGCTTCGTTTCAAGGACATTTTCCGGAGATTAAAGATGAGATGATAACCGACTTCAATTTCAAGAATGAAGAAAAGAGCCGGTTAAAGCCAATTCGGAATATTGACTTTTATGTTTTCGAGAGTGACTATAAAGACAACGGTCAGGTAACTGCCAGCGCTTGTCTGTCTTCGGTAGGATATGATGAGGATAAGACGCAGGCGATTGTCGAAATAGGTGTTACTTATGCTCCGCTTGCTGGCATTGGTAGATTAATATACCTAAATAAGGTAGATGGCGAGTGGAAAATTTCAGGTGGATTGACAATCTGGGTATCCTGAAGAAATCCAATGTCCACGTGTTCCGTCATGTCCTCAGGTCTGACAGCAGGGCAATTTGACGTGATTAAGCGATTAAGTTGAACATCTGGCGAAAATCGAGTAAGTAGTGTCAGGTCTGAGGACCCGACACAACATCACGGCGAGTACCTGACACAACGGTTCATGTGTTCCGTCAGGTTCTCAAACCTGACGGATCAAGGTTTTGGTTATCCGAAACCGGTATGTTCAAAAACCAGTTTGGTCACGACGAATCGGGACGAAAACTGGTTTATTCCAAATATTCGTGTTTAGTCCCCGCCTTTGGAAGGATTTTTGTTCATTGGCGGTTAATTATTAATTATAATTTGTGACAGGGAATATTTTTTAAAATTCAAAAAACACTGTACATTTGCTCGTGATTATTGAAATGTATGAGTAATAAAATTGCGAACAGGTGATGTATTGATCGAGCGATTCCCTAAAAAACCTTCTATTGTAAGAGTGTCCGCGCTTCTATTTTTCATGCTGGTAATTCAAGGCTTCGGCGAAGATGAATCGGAAAAACAACCCACCATAACCTACGGGATCGAAACGGATGTCATTTATCAATACATCTGGCGCGGAATCGGTTATAATCGTGGTTTGCTTGCTCAACCATACGCATGGATTTCAACGAGTGATTTCACTGCATCGACGTGGTGCAATTATACCCTGTTCGATGCCGATGATGCCGTCAAACAACACGAAGTCGATCTGATCCTGCAATACGATCGAACATTCGGTGATTTTACGATCGGGCCGTCGATCAATATTTATTCTTATCCTAACGAAACTCGTGCGCCGGCAACGGGCGAGCTGGCATTGAACTTCGGGTATTCTGTGAATAACTGGGAATTTTCGACAACTCATTATATCGATTTTATGGAATACAGAGGAGCCTATTTCGGAGAAGCAGGTTTTGAATATTCAAGAACAACGACTAATGAAAATGTTTTGCATTTAGGTATGAATCTCGGCTGGGCATCGGAAAGATTCAACAAAGTCTATTCCGGACTATCGAAAGCCACTTTGAGCAATCTGGTTTTTAGTTGTAGTTATGAGTATGGATTGACGGAGTCCGTCTATCTGCAACCTTATTTCGATGTTTATCACAATATCAATTCGTCTCTTCAAAAGATCAATCATACTAATCTGTTCAACATCGGATTAATTATTGGATTTGGGGTATAATATGACAATGCGGATAAAAATACTATTGTTGCTCTGCATTCTAACGGTACTTTTTACTGTCTGGATACATCTGTCAGGAGTCTATGAATCCAGAGAACTCGATAAGTTTTTAACCACATTTCGTGTTGAGAAGGAAATCGGTTTTACAAAATCAATCGAGAGTTATGGCAATAGTTTAAGCACTTATGCTTTTGATTATACATATTGGGACGAGATGTTGAATTTCGTCACGACGCGTAACAAGAAGTGGGCATATGAAAACATTGAAACCACGTTAGGGACGTTCAACGCTCATTATGTCTGGATTTATCAGACTGATTTTTCTTTAGTTTATTCGGTGAATACGCCGGAGTTCCCAAAGTTGAAAGACTTACCATTCACAAAAGATGAACTGCAGAAGATAGTTCATGAAAAGAAGTTCAACCACTTTTTTATCCGGGTCGATAGCCAGATATGTGAGATTTGCTCGGCGCCTATTCAACCCAGCGAAGATACTGAAAGGCTATCGGAACCGAAGGGTTGTTTCTTTACCGGATGACTCTGGACAAAAAAGGTTTTCGACGATCTGAGTTCGATGACTGTATCAAATATCAATCTTCTTCCGGCTGAGAAGGATACTGTGATAAAACAACCGAAAAAAGCGCCTAAATACAATATCGTTATTTCAAAAATGCTATATACGTGGGATAATAAACCCATTGCGCAAATAGTGTCAAACAGCGAACAATCGTTTCTGCAAGAGTCCGTTAAATATTCAAAAATTCAGATGTGGGAATCGATAATTTTTGTCCTGTTTATATTATCGGTCATCACGTTGTTTTTAATCCGATCTGTTGATAAACCGATTCGAATAATTTCTACCTGTCTTGAAGAATCCAACCCGCAAGTACTCGAACGATTAAAAGTAGAAACTACAGAATTCGGATACATCGCGGTTTTAATAGACCAGTTCTTTCAACAAAGAGAGGAATTGAAACAGGAAGTCGAAGAAAGAACTAAAGCCGAACAGCGAGCGCGGGATATCATCGATAAAGCGCCATTTGGAGTTCATTTCTACGATTTAAATTCTGAAAATCAATTAGTCTTTACCGGAGCAAATCTCGCGGCGGATTTTATCCTTGCGGTTGACAACCAACGATTTATCGGTAAGACAATAGAAGAAATTATACCGAATTTTATCGGGACAGAAATTCCTGATGCTTTTAGGAAAGCGGCTAAGGCAGGAGAGCGATATGATTCCGACAAAGTGGATTTTGATAACAATGGTGTTCACGAAATATTTGAAGTACATGCTTTTCAGATCGCTCCCAACTCGATAGCGGTCTTTTTCCGCGATATTACCAAGTGCAAGCAGGCTGAAGAGGCTATGCGAGCCAGCGAAGGAAAAATCACAAAATCGTAAGTTGTCATCAGGCATTAAGGCATTATTGAATCCGACAATATTGATATTTCGTCAAGATGTCGAAAATCAAATTCAACCTTAGTTACCTATTCAACTTGATCTACCTATTTAACCAACAAACACTTTTTTACCGATACCAGATTGTTCGTTCTGAGTCGATAGAAATAGATACCTGAACTGAACCGTTCTGCGTTCCATCGGATTGAATATGAACCGGCGGATTGACGTTGGTTGATGAGTTCTGCAACCATTCGACCGTTTTGGTCGAAGATTTCAAGGCAGATATTTGCATCTTTTTGGAGTGAATAGGTAATTGTTGTTGAGGTATTAAACGGATTCGGATAGTTTTGCCGCAAGATGAAATCATTCGCTGTAACCACAAACGGTTTATCGATGCCGGCCGGTCGTCCGGTATAATGACAGATCGCCTCGGTAACTGTCATAAACCGGATACGATCGCCATATGAGATTTTCAGCGAATCAATGAGTTCGCCAAACCAGCGAATAACGATGCCGTTTTCGTAACCCTGGCGGATGAAATAATCATGCGCAAGAACGCAATAAAAACCATTTGTCTTACCGAAACTGCGGATATTGGCGAGCGCCGCAGCGATCTGGCCGGAATAGTTTGACGACGTCATTGCCCAAGTGTATTCGCTTTGCATTCCGAGATTGAAGAGATTGTCGATAACAAATTCGTTGTACGGCGTCGCCATGGAAATCCGGTTGAATTGATTGTCGATCAAAACGCGGTACGTCGTTGTATCTACAGCGTGTCCGGGCGGAATGAAGAGTCCGGGTACGAATCCCAACTTATCCTGAAAGACTTGAATACCGTTCTTAATCAGCGAATCCTGCTGAGCGTAAGTTAAATGACGTTGATTTGTTGGACAATAAAACTCATGACTGCTACCGCAGAAAATGCAGATGTGATTGTATCCGTGAAAGGCGACTTCGTTTCCTTTTTCAACGGTTTGAAGGAGTTCCTGAACCAGCGCGCCGTCGTCATTGGCTGTTTCAATGAGTCTGTGTGGAATAACGCCCCATGTGACTTTGGCGCCACGCGAATTGCAGGCAGACTCGAATGGTTGGATGCTTCGGGGAAGGATTGTCTCATTTCGGCATAGAATGTCGTCAATGCGAATCATGAAAATGAGCGAATCCTGCGCAATAATCGTCTGTGAAAAGGCAATCCAGAAGAGTGCTATCAGAGTAATTCGTTTGAACATATAGAAAATTTCTTTCCAATTCATGAGATGAGAAAAATGCGTCGGAATTTATCGAAAATATTTATCATTTCTTTGTTCAGCCCGGAAATCACTGTTGAATTCGTTGAGTGAAACCATTAACTTGCCGATGGAAAATTGCATCAGTTGGAATTGAAAAATTTAGAGGAGAAAATGGATAAAAAAGCAACATTACGCTGGTATTTTGGTGAAAATCGGAAAGAGATTCATACCCGGATCGTCGAATTAGTTCGTGAAATGGTCAAAGAACGCACGATCAATGTGGTAACCGAGAAACTGCCGGAATATCCATTTCTTAAAATCCGAGGTGAGGAATATCGCGTCGCAAACATTGTCAAACGTGAATTGGAATCGATGGGAATTCCATACAAAGAATTTTCCCGCGCCGAAGGCAGACCGAACGTCATCAGCCGGATCGGTAAAAATCTGAATGGAAAACGCCTGATGATGCCTGCGCATATGGACATCGTTCCGGCGGGCGAAGGCTGGGAAACCGATCCGTTTGAAGTCGTTGAAAAAGATGGAAAACTCATCGGACGCGGAACGCTCGACAATAAGGGACCGCTGGCTTCGATTCTTGTAGCTGCGGAAGTCATAAAGAAATTAGGGATCGATAAAGAACTCGACGGCGAAATCATGATCGCGGCGCTTTCCGATGAAGAAGCGACTGATCCGGACGGCACCGATTATGGAATCGGTTATTTAGTTGATGAAAAACTAATCGATCCGACCTTTGCCATCGTTCCGGACATTGGCGGAAATATGAAAGAAATCGACGTCGCCGAAAAAGGACGCGCCGTATATAAAATCACTGCATTGGGTAAACAGGCGCACGGATCGACGCCGGAACGCGGTATCAACGCCGTTTATATAATGGCGAAGATGGTTTGCGAACTTGAAAAATTGAAACTCGATTATCAGGTTCATCCGGTTCTCGGTCAGCCATCGCTGAACCTCGGTGAAATACACGGCGGCGCTGCTCCGAATATCGTCCCGGGAACTTGCCTGATTTACATCGACATCCGGACTGTTCCGGGAATGACGAAAGAATCCATCTTGAAACAACTCCAGAATTGCGCCGATTCCGTTCCAAACGGCAATTTTAAAATAGAAACTCAGGCTTGGACCGAACCTCACGCGATCGATCCGAACAATGTGCTGGTTCATTCGATTCAGCGGAATGCATCAGATGTTCTCGGCTTTGAGCCTAAAGCGTTTGGGATGGGCGGTAGCACGTTCGCCAAAGGGCTCAATTTGAACGGCGTTACAGCAGTCGGCTGGGGGCCGGGTGACGACGAGGCATTTCATGTCAGCAACGAGTTTGTCAGCATCGATCAATTGATCGATTTTGCGCTGATGACCTGTTTGATTGCCGTTGAATTGCTCGATTAATTGACAAAACCAAATCCGAAGGTGGAATAACATGATAAATATCGGCAAGATGAACGAGATGATCGCTTCACGGATTTCCGACTTCGGAGTTTACCTGCTAAACGGCGAAGACGAAATTCTTCTTCCAAAAAAATATGTTCCGGAAAAGTTAAAAATCGGCGATAAACTCTCCGTCCTCATTTACCCCGATTCCAAAGAACGGTTAGTCGCATCGCTGATTCCTCCGACGGCTTTTGTAGGAAATTTTGCATATCTTAAAGTTAAAGCCGTGACAAAGTTCGGCGCATTCATCGAATGGCATCCGGAAAGGGATTTACTCGTGCCGTTTCGGGAACAAAGCCCGGAAATGAAACTTGGCGAATCGTATGTCGTCCGGATTTGTCTGGATGAAAAAACGAACCGACTGATCGCATCGAGTAATT
>JAQUKI010000159.1 GCA_028719225.1 Fidelibacterota bacterium
TCAATACCAAAGGATTGACTTTTCAGTTGACGACAGTATGGCTTTACACTTTTAAAAAAGCCGAGATTTCCGGTTTTATCGACGTTTGGAATACCGGTTCGGAAGGTTATCCGTCGAAAAAGATTGTCTTCCTCAGCGAACCGCAATTCTGGTATAAGATCACGAATAATATTTTGATCGGCGGCGAGATCGAAATCAGCCGAAATTTCAACAGCGCTTATACGAAAAGGGAATCATTCGAGGCGAATAAATTTTACATTCTCCCGACACTTGGTGTCAAATGGTATCTTTAATTATAAATAACTGAATTCTTTTATCAGATAAATACTCGGATTCTATCCGAACAATCTATCGGCGATTTTGCTTATAAGTCATAAAAGCGACGAGAATTTATTTATGATAATGTCGGTTACAGTATGGTCAACTTACTGCATAAGCGATCGGATGTTCGGTGAGCGGAGGTGATTGTAAAGAAAGTAGAAAATGCCATTGCTTTTTACAATATCATATTTTATATTAAAACGTTTTTAGAAATCATATGAGGTATTGTGGGAACGATTAAAGACATTGCTCAGAAAGCTGAAGTTTCGATCTCGACCGTCTCGCTCGTCTTAAACAACAAAGGTTACGTTGGGGAAGAGACACGGAAAAAAGTCCAACAAGCCATTCAGGATATGAACTATAAACCGTCTCGTTCTGCCCGAAAACTGGCGACCGGAAAAACCGGAAATATCGGTTTTATCATTTGGGAAGGACATTTCTATGATGTGGAAATGTTCTATAGTCAGATTTTCCTTGGGATGGAATATGCCGCCCGAAAAACCGACAGTTATGTAATTTTAACGACGGTTAAGGAAGAGTTCGATCCTAAAAAGGAAGTGCCTCGTTTTCTGAAATATAACGATGTTGATGGCGTGGCGTTAGCTGGTCGTGTTCCTCATACACTGGTCGAATATTTAGATCGTCAACGGATTCCAATCGTCTTGATTGATTATGCGATCCCGGGAAAAAACTACAATTGTATTCAAATCGATAATTATCACGGAGCGTATCAAGCCGTCGATCATCTGGCAAAGACCGGCAAGAAACGAATCGGCTTTGTCGGCGGGACTTATTTTCATCCGTCTATCAAGGAGCGGTATCGGGGTTATCGGGACGCATTGGAAGCGAATAATTTGATCGGTAACGGAATGCCTGAAGAATATACGTTTGTAGAAAATGTAGAAACTTCACCGTTGATCGGAGAAAAAGGGATTTCCGTTTTACTGGACCGGAATACTGATCTGGATGCTGTTTTTTGTTGTAACGATCCGACGGCAATGGGAGCCATGAAAGAAATCCAGAAAAGGAAGATCAAGATTCCGGATGAGATTGCCATTGTCGGATTTGACGACATTCCGACCTCCGGCTTTTGTATGCCTCGTCTGACAACGGTCAGCGTGCCCAAATTAGCATTGGGAAAGGAAGCATTCAATTTACTCAACGAAGTCATTGACCAACCATCCGAACCGCCGCAGGTTAGAACCATTGGTACATTTCTCGTCAAACGGGAGTCTGCTTGATGAAAGCGTCGGAATTTGGAATTGTACGAATCACATAGTGTTTTTAAAAAGAGAGCAGTTTGAAAATAAAAAACCGTGAAATAACTAACCATTTTCTACTCGGTATCAACTACTGGCCGTCATCGTCTGCCCTGAATATGTGGACGGAATGGAATCCAAAAGAATTGGCTGGCGATGCAGATCGCATTAAACATCTCGGCATGAATTGCTGCCGTTTCTTTTTATATATGCCCGCGTTCATGGATGTGGAAAATCGCGTCAATCCAATCATGATCGAACGGCTTAAATATTTTATGGGTTTGTACGAAGAAAGAGACATATTCACACTACCAACATTTATTGTAGGCCACATGTCTGGTGAAGATTGGGATGTTCCATGGCGAAAGGGATCTGATTTTATTTCCGATCCCCGCATTATCAAGGCCACTGAATTATATATAACCACAATCGTCAAAGAACTTAAAAATTTTTCCAGCATATTTGGCTGGTTACTCTCGAATGAATTACCGAATTATATCGGCAATCAGCCGCCGGAAAACGTTTCACTATGGGCAGAACGGATCATCTCGGCTATAAAGGAAATCGATCCGGGTCGGCCGGTTAGCATTGGCGATGGTGCATGGTGTCCGGAAATTATCGGACAACAGACCGGATTTCAACTGAGAAAATTGAATCGGTTCCAGGATTTTGTCGGGTTGCATTACTATCCGCGCGAGATGAGCGCGTGGCGTCATTCATTCACGACGGCATTTCGTCTCCGGTTGGCCGAAGAATGGGGTAAACCTGTCATTGTCGAGGAGTTCGGTACATCCACAACGCTCTGTTCGGAGGAAAATCAGGCGAAATATTACGAATCTGTATTCCGGAGTGCGCTGATAAATGGTTCCCGTGGAGCTTTAGGATGGTGTCTGAACGATTTTGATTTTATTGAAAAACGTCCATATACACATCATGCTTATGAAGAACGTTTCGGCGTCGTTAGAGCGGATCAAACAAACAAACCTGCGGCGCTGGAGTTTGGAAAATTTCAAAAAATACTGAACGAAATAGTCCCCAATGGATTTGAAAAAATCGAACGAAATGTTGGACTGTTGATCCCTTCCAATTATTATTACGAATATCCGTACCAATACAAACCTCAGTTTGAACAATGGTATGATCTCTATCTGGAAACGTTTTCTCTGTTGAAACGAGCCAATCTGGATGTTCGGACGGTTTTCGAACCCGCACAGGAATTGGAAAATGATGGCGCATATTCGCACGAACTTGAATTGAATCCCGACGAAATCCCGGTTTTATTTGCACCACGATTAAAGATCATGACGAAAAAAATGAGCATCCGGATCGAAGAATATATCCGGAAAGGCGGCACGTTCTATTTCAGTTTTGCTAATGATAGTTGGGTTTTGGACTGGCATCGGCTTGCGGGCATTGAAATGGACTGCAAGTTCGGTGTTCCGGATTTTCCGGAAGTTGCAGAAATAGTCGTCGGCGCTAAGAAAAATTGGGGCGAATTTGTCGAAGGTGAAAAATTTAAAGTTCCGTTGAACAACGCATCGCCGGAATACAGTTATTGTCCGATCCTGAAAGTCGGCGGAAATGTGGTTTGCGAAGATGAAACCGGCTCGCCGTTTTTAATTGAAAATCGCATCGGCAAAGGGAAAGTATATTTCACGCCGTATCCCATCGAAATGCTTTCATTGGCAAGCGCAGACGACAAATGGAAATCTGTATTTCGGCGGATATATCGATCGATTGCCATGAACCGGATGTCCATTCAGGAAATCCAGGTCGAAGGCGATGGGTTGGAAACCGGAATTTGGAAGAAAAAAGATGAATATAAAGTTGTGATTCAAAATCACGCATGGACCGGGCGGACAGGAATTTTAAAAGTTCCGGATCCTTCATTTATCATTCACTCATCGGATAAAACCTATAGAAAGATTTCAGATTGTACGATCGAGCTGACCTTCTCCGGGAAGGAAAGCAGTTATTTAACAATCGTGAAAAGTAGTAACAAACAACAATCCAATTAGGAGGAGCGATGAAAAAAACATTACTGCTAATGTTGGGACTTTGCCTGGTTTTCGCCGGAACGGTTTCGGCAGAGAATATTGTAGGCAACAGTAGTTTGGAAGATCAGAGTCCGGCGTTTTGGGGTACATTGAACGGGACGATCGGGACGGAATTGGCGATTGAATCGGCGGTCAAATACGCGGGCGTTCATTCGTTCAAGGTAACGAAGAGCGCGACGACAGCGGATGTAGTCGGTTGGGTTTCGGTCAACAATGCGACGTTGTACTGGAACAATGCGGGCGCGGGTACTTATGCGCTAACCGGTCGAATCAAGACGGTAGGCGTGAACACGAGTCCGGCGAATGACGATGCGAAAGTCGGCATTGTATTCGAGTTCAAGAACGCGGCTGGCGGAGAATTGACGACAGAGACGTTGTGGGCGGATCAGAGTTTAGCGGACAAGGACTGGGCTGAACTGACAGGTGCGACGATACTGACGGAAGCGCCGGCGTCACTTGTGATCAAATTGATCATGGGCAAGAATGCGACCGGCACAGTATACTTTGACGAATTGGGCTGCAACACGGCGGATTCGTGGACGATGTGGCCGTTCAATGCGGGCGCAGAAGATGTTACTGGATGGATGGATTGGTATTCGAATAACGGGAGTTATGCGGTAGTGACTGATAAGCAGGCACACACGGGCACTTATTCGATTGAGATGAGCCAGCCGGACACCTGCTCAGCGTTGAGTGAGTTGGTATATTACTCGAAACCATATCCGGTAGAAGCCGGTGCATGGTATAAGATTGGCGTCTGGGTAAAGACGGAAGGCGTGAATGATTCGAGCATCTATGAGCCGGGTCCTTTTGCGACGCGGAAGTATGAAGCGGGCTGGATCAATTTGTGCTATTTCTGGCATAAGGGCGATATTGAGACGTCTTGGGATTTGGAAGGCGGCGATAAGTTTGTATATATTGAACAGCGAGATCCGACGACGGGCTGGACTCATTACGTTGTAGCCGAGCAGGCGACAGAGAATGCGACCGGTTTTTCGATGCGTGCGAGATTCAACAGCGCCGTCACCGGTACTGCCTATTTCGATGACTTTACCATCGAAAAAATGGTAGATGCTCCCGGCAACGCGATCAGACCGACCGGAAATAAAATCGTCAATGTTCCGGACAAGTACATTTTACTGCAGAATTATCCGAATCCGTTTAACCCGGAGACAACGATCGAATATATTCTTCCGAAACAGAGCAAAATCAGTCTGACGATTTATGATGTGTTGGGACATCAGGTTAGAAAATTGGCTGAAACCGTCCAGGAATCCGGCTATCATGCGATCATTTGGGACGCGAAAAACGACAAGGGAGAGAACGTACCGACCGGTATGTATCTCTATGTTTTAACGACCAGTGAACAGCGTGTGGCCAGTAAGATGGTTCTCATGCGTTAATTTCTGAAAGTATGATAATCCTCCGAAGGCTTCTACGTCTTCGGAGGATTATCAGAAAAGATGGCGAGGGACCTTTTATGAAACGAAGTACTGTACCGTGCATGATGACTGTTTTTTTTCTGGTTTCATCTTTGTTTGCGGGAACGACTGGAAAAATTGCCGGGCGAGTTATCGATAAACAAACGGGAGATCCGTTAATCGGTGTCAATGTTTTGGTAGAAGGTTCCTATATGGGAGCGGCGACCGATAACGACGGATATTACTCCATTGTAAATGTAACACCCGGAACGTATTCTCTGAAAACGATGATGATCGGGTATCAGGGAGTCGTTCAAAGAAATGTTCAGGTCATGGTTGATCTGACGACACCGGCGAATTTTGAAATGACTACCGAAGTATTGTCCGGTGAAGAAGTCATCGTGTTGGCGGAAAGTCCTATCGTCAAGAAGGACGTTACATCCACCTCTTTTCGGGTGAATTCCGATCAGATCGATCAACTTCAGGTTCAAAACCTGAGCGAGATCATCGAACTTCAGGCCGGCGTGGTTGAAGGTCACTTCCGCGGAGGTCGGTCCGGAGAAGTTATGTATATCGTCGATGGTGTTCCAATGAACGACGCCTATTCCGGTGATAATTTGTTTGATGTTGAAAGCGACATGATTCAGGAAGTCGAAGTAATCAGCGGTACGTTCAATGCCGAATACGGACAGGCCATGTCCGGTATCGTTAATATCGTTACCAAGGAAGGTCAGGAAAATTATTCCGGGAAAATATCGATGTATTTTGGTGATCACATTAGTTCGCACTCGGAGACTTTCATGCATATTGGCGACATCGATCCGTTGAGCACCACCAATTATCAATTTAATCTGAGCG
>JAQUKI010000160.1 GCA_028719225.1 Fidelibacterota bacterium
GATTCCGCGAGCCCAACTCTTTCGCGCATTCGGAAGGAAATTCAACAGACTTCACACCGGTTGAGCCGGGAAACGACGCGATTTATGGAATTGGCGAAACGCGAGAACTGGATTCACGAGGAAAATCCGACGATCAGCGAAGGTCGGATCGTTCTGCCGCTCAAAGCCGAATGCAAGCGGCGGATTGGCGGCATCATTCACGGTTCGTCTGCAACCGGCGCCACGGTTTATGTCGAACCGCTCGAAATGGTCGAGATCAACAACGTCCTGAAAGAACTCGCACAGGAAGAAAAGGAAGAGATCGAGCGGATTCTATTAGTGACGACCGACGCGATTCGTCCGTTCTTTCCCGACTTAGCGCAGAATATCGAACATCTTTCCGATCTGGATTTTTTTCGTGCCTGCGCCAGAATTTCCCGAAAGTTCAAATGCCATCCGGTAACGATTTCCGAAACCGACCGAACCATCAACCTCATCAACGCGCGTCATCCGCTTTTACAGATGATCAAACCGGTCGTTCCGTTGAATTTCAGCGTCGCGCCGGATGTCAGATCGGTCGTCATCACCGGACCGAACGCCGGCGGCAAAACGGTGGCGATGAAAACCATCGGCTTACTTGGTGAAATGGCGATGGCGGGACTTCACATTCCAGCCGACGAAGGTTCGCAACTGCCGTTTTTCGATGAAATTCTTTTCGACATCGGCGATCAGCAATCTATCGATAACGATCTTTCCACATTTTCTTCGCACGTCTCGCAGTTGAAATCGTTTATCGAAAAGGCGACGGATCAAAGTCTGATCCTTATCGACGAATTGGGAACCGGAACCGAACCGGTCGAAGGCGCCGCTCTCGGGCAGGCGGTTCTGGAAGAACTCATCCGCAAACAGGCTTTTACGATCGTCACCACGCATCACAACGCGCTCAAAGCATTTGCCGACCGAACATCGACTGCGCTGAACGCCGCGATGGAATTCGACTCGAAATCGCTGACGCCGACGTTTCGCATCAAGCTCGGTTTTCCCGGAAGCAGTTACGCGCTGGAAATTTCCAAACGCCTCGGTTTATCCGCTGAGGTCATCCGGCGCGCTCACGAACTCATGGGCGACGAAAATGTGCGACTCGACCGCCTGCTGATCGAAATGGAAACCGCCAAAAATCGGGCGGAAAGCGAGCGGGAGAATCTGATTCAGCGCCAAAATCAACTTGACCGGCTCATGTCGGAATACGAATCGAAAAACGCCGAGATTCGCCAAAAACAGGCGACCGCCGACAAAGACCTCGCCGAGCGGCTTGAGATAATTGCCGCCGAATCCCGGAGTCGGATCGAAGCCGCGATCAAAGAAATCCGCGAAGCAGGCGCAACGAAAGAGACAATTCTTCAGGCGAAAAATACAGTTGAAGAAATCGCCCAGACGGCGCGCGTTCGTAAAAAACAAATCAAACCGGTGGAGAAATCCGTTCCCAAATCCGAACTCGTCGTCGGAAAATGGGTTAAAATCGATGGATTCAGCGAGCCGGGACAAATCACGGCGATCTCCGATCAGAACAATCGCATTTCCGTGGAAGTCGGCGGAAAGACGATCTGGGTGACGCGCTCCTCGGTTCAACCGACAAAACCGCGCGATCCGAAAAAGCGCGAATATGTTTCTGTATCGACGATAGAACCGGCAATTACCCAGCGATTGGACATCCGCGGAATGCGCGCCGACGAAGCCGAAAGCGCGCTGGTTCGTTTTCTCGATCAGGCAATGCTCGCCGGACTCAATTCCGTACAGGTCATTCACGGAATGGGAACCGGCGCTCTGCAGAAAGTCACCCGCGATGTTCTTAGGACTTATCCCGGCATCAAGCGGCATTACTACGAAAATTTCGACCGCGGCGGAACCGGCGCGACAATCGTGGAAATGTAAATTTAATTCATTACATAGAGCGCGCGGATGACCACGGAAATATTTTTAATAAATTAATTCCCCGTGAGACCTTGTGCAAACTCCGTGGTACTCTGTGTCAGGTTTTCTGCTTGCTATTTTTAATAATTCGTCTTATTATTTCATGTCGAGTTCAAAAATCGTGAGGTCCGGAATGAAGAAACTTCTTTTCTCTGTCTGTGTGTTTTTAGTGGTTATGCTCAACGCTCAGGTGAACATCGCCGTCATCGATTTTGAGGGAAAGAACGTGTCGAAAGACGATGCCAGCGCTTTGACCGACCGACTGCGTTTAGAACTATTTCTGTCGGGAAAGTTCGTCGTACTCGAACGTGATAAGATGGACGCGATTCTGAAAGAATGGCAATTCCAACTCTCCGGCTGTACTTCGGACGCCTGTGTTGTTGAAGTCGGCCAGCTCCTGGCGGTTGAACAAATGGTTGCCGGCTCGGTGAGCAAAGTCGGACAAACCTACTCGGTCACGGCACGTCTGATCGGCGTTGAAAAAGGCAATCTGATCGGCGGCGGTAAATGCGATCTGAAAGGCGACATCGGCGACGTCATGACCTGTCTGAGCAGTGTTGCCTCGCAATTGTCAGGAGATCAGCAGATTCCATCCGCGCAAAAGCCACAACCGCTGAAGCAAGCAGAAGGCAACATGATTTTCGTCAAGGGTGGAACCTTCCAGATGGGAAGTAATGACGGAGAAGATGACGAAAAACCGGTACATACCATCACAGTCAGCGACTTCTGGATTGGTAAGTACGAAGTGACGGTAGCGGAATTTGAAAAGTTCATATCTGAAACCGGCTATCAAACGGACGCGGAAAAAGGAGATGGTAGTAATTTCTGGACGGGAAGTACGTGGGAGAAGAAAGCGGGAGTCAACTGGCGCTGTGACGCGCAGGGAAATGTTCGCCGTTCGAGCGAATTGAATCACCCGGTAATCCATGTATCGTGGAACGATGCGGTTGCCTACTGCGACTGGCTGAGTCGGAAGACTGGAAGAATATATCGCCTTCCAACCGAAGCGGAATGGGAATATGCAGCACGCTCGGGTGGGAAGAATTACAAGTATGCATGGGGGAATTTTGGACCGGAGGGTAAACTCGGTGGAAATGTAGCCGATGAATCGGCGAAAAAGGCATTGGGTTGGAGTGGAACATGGGAAGGATATGACGATGGATATGTCTATACTGCGCCGGTTGGTTTCTTCGAGCCGAATGAACTGGGATTGTATGATATGACCGGGAATGTCTGGGAGTGGTGTGCAGACTGGTACGATGCGAAGTATTACAAGAAATCGCCGCAAAACGATCCACAAGGACCTTCCTCCGGCGATTCCCGTGTGTTGCGTGGTGGTTCGTGGGGCGATGGGCCAATCTACGTTCGTTGTGCCTTCCGCGTTGGTAGCAATCCAGGCTTTCGCAACAACGGTAGCGGTTTTCGTTTTGTGAGGACAAATTGAAGATTACACTATGACGAAACCCAAACCAGTTTTCAGCGGAGCCAAACTGGTTTCGGGCTGTTTGATAATAAGATCAAAACCAAATTAATCACGCTTTTATTGACGAAACCAATTTAGCCTTTCGCTGGCGCTCAGGGCGGAAATTGGTTTAAGTGGCAATCGTACAGGAACGATATTGTCACTATTTTGGAGTGTTCCAACCGTGTTGGAACTCGGCGTCGCAGACGACGGTTTTCTGCGACTTTAGGTCGCATGCATCAACACAGTTGATGTACTCCATAGCCGGTCTGCTTCTATTATCCGACAAGTTGAAAATACAACCAGTTTAGCTTTTCGCTGGTATTCGCGAAACCCAAACCAGTTTTCGCGGAGCCAAACTGGTTTTGGGCTGTTTGATAATAAGATCAAAACCAAATTAATCACGCTTTTATTGACGAAACCAATTTAGCCTTTCGCTGGCGCTCAGGGCGGAAATTGGTTTAAGTGGCAATCGTACAGGAACGATATTGTCACTATTTTGGAGTGTTCCAACCGTGTTGGAACTCGGCGTCGCAGACGACGGTTTTCTGCGACTTTAGGTCGCATGCATCAACACAGTTGATGTACTCCATAGCCGGTCCGCTTCTATTATCCGACAAGTTGAAAATACAACCAGTTTAGCTTTTCGCTGGTATTCAGTGATATAACTTGGGTTAATTCGCGCGATTGCATAAAAACTCACTGGCTCGGCGTTCTCCGCAGTTAATATGGGTAGAACAGATCGGTTTGCGAGAATCTCCAATTTTCAATTTTAACCCTTCACTTTTCAGACGCTTCGATTAAATTACCCGTTGCCATGGCTCGAATACCGAATGCGACGATCGAACAAATCAAAGCCCGCGCGGACGTTTTGGAAGTCGTCTCGGACGTCGTCCAATTGCGCCAACGCGGACGCAACTACTTCGGACTTTGCCCGTTTCACGAAGAGAAAACCGGCTCGTTCAGCGTCAATCCGTCGATGGGTATTTTTCATTGTTTCGGATGCGGGAAAGGCGGCAACGCGGTCACGTTCATCATGGAATATGAGAAGATCGACTACGTCGAAGCGCTTAAGCGTCTCGCCGACCGCTATCATATTCGCATCGATTGGGAAGAGACCGGCGAAGACCGCGAGCAAGGCGAAATCGCGTTGCTTTACGAATTGCACGATCTGGCAATGAACCTTTATCATCAGCAGCTTTTCTCCGAAAAAGGCAAAATCGCGCTCGACTATCTGATTCAGCGCGGATTCAGTCAAGCGATCATCAAACAATTCACGATCGGCTTTGCCACCGACGATTGGGAAAATCTGTTCCGGAAAGTTGACGCCGCCAAATATTCGCCCGGCGTTCTGGAAAAATCCGGCTTGTTCGTTCGCAAAGAGGGAACGCGGTTCTACGACCGTTTCCGGAGCCGCATCATGTTTCCGATCCATAATCTTGCCGGTCGCGTCGTCGCTTTTGGCGGCAGAACGATGGATGCCAATGAGCCGGCGAAATATATCAATTCCGCCGAGACGCCGATCTATTTCAAGAGCGGCATCCTGTACGGACTTCATTATTCCAAAGATCAGATTCAGCGCTCCGGCGCCGTGATCATCGTCGAAGGTTACACCGATTTTCTCCGCCTGTACACATCCGGGATTCAAAATGTGGCCGCCGGTTCCGGCACCGCGCTGACGTTTCATCACGCCAAAGCGCTGAAAAGATTCACCAACCAGACCGTGTTATGTTACGATGGCGATGCGGCGGGACAAAACGCCACCGAACGCGCCGGTTTTATCTTGCTGAAAGAAGGGCTCGATGTGAAGGCGATTTCCCTGCCGCCGGAAGACGATCCAGATTCTTATCTCCGGACGCATTCCGTCGCTGATTTCAATTTGCTTTATAAGAACGCGCCGGATTTTATCACTTTTTACACCAACCGTCATCAGTCGGAGTTGACGTCGCCCGCTTCAAAGACGCTGTTTCTTGAAAAAGTCGTCGCGGAACTGATCGAAATCAAAAATCCCGTGACGCGCGAGTTGATCGTTCAGCAAGTCGGCGACCGGCTTCATCTCAACGAAGAACTCATCAACAGCCAAATCCGTTTTGTTCAAAAACAAAAGGCCGCCTATGGGAGTTCTGCCTCAAAACCGGAGACAGTGAATGAAAAGACGATCCAGATTCAATCGCCGGTTGAAAAAGCCGAATACGAGTTGGTAAAAATAATCCTGACCGACAATCCGCCACTCGGGGAGATTGTTACCGCTTATCTGAAACCGGAACAATTCGGCCACGCCGTTCTGAAAAAAATCTACGCACGGATCGTGGCGCGATTGGATGAAAGCAAGTTCATTCAACCGGCTCTGCTTTTCGACGATGAATGGACGGAGATTGAAAAATTCTATCTCTCGCGGCTCCTGTTCGAAGCCGAACATTTTAAAGAGAAAAGTGCCGATACCGATCTTCAGCGGACGGCAAAAG
>JAQUKI010000161.1 GCA_028719225.1 Fidelibacterota bacterium
ATCCGACCACATCCGCGCCGAATTCGGTCAACTGTCGAGCAATTTGTTCGACAGACGTTCCATAATTCGTCGTTCCGCTTTCGTCGATCGTCATCTGCGCAATAACCGGTAACGAACAATTTCCACGGGCAGCCTTAATTGCCTGGTGAATTTCAGTCAAATCCGAAAACGTTTCTAAAATGATTATATCAACGCCGCCATCGACGAGCGCCCGAATTTGTTCTCCGAAAGCCTCTTCCGCCTCACTTTCCGACGTTGGTCCCCACGGCTCGATCCGAATTCCCAGCGGCCCAACAGAACCGGCAACCCAGAGTTCTTCACCGGCAACTTCCCGCGCGATCTGCGCGCCGCGAAGATTGATAATCGGAAGTTCCTCGCTATATCCGTGAGCCTTCAATTTGAATCGGTTCGCTCCGAAGGTATTTGTTTCAATGACATCGGCGCCCGCCTGAATATATGCCTGATGAATTTCCTTCACTAGGTCCGGTTTGCTCAGATTCAGTTCATCATAACAGCGATTGACAAAAATTCCTCGCGCGTACAAAGCGGTTCCCATCGCGCCATCGAACAAAACAACATTATCCCGCAGGAAATCGAGAAAATTCCCCCGACTCATTGATTCTCCATTTTCAGTTCATATTCCATATCAAAACCCAGCGAAATTAACGCTTCCCGATGAATAATTTCAATTTTATTTCATAGAAACTCCTGTCAGTCATTTGTAAATTGCCGGTGGATTTTAGTGCATTGAAAGGAGAATAACATCATGAACAATCCGTTTTTAATCGGAAAACAGATTTACCTTCGACCGGCTTGTTTGGAAGACGCTGATTTTATCGTAACCGGTGAAAATCGCCCTGATATTCGGGAAACGTTATTTCTCGCTCTACCAATAGACATCGAAAAAGAACGCGAAAAACTACGGCAACAAATCACATCTAAAGAGACGATCCTGTTTACAATCGCCGATAAAGAAACAGACAGGCCGATCGGCCAAACGGCTTTTGTTCGGGTCGATTATATCAGTAGCGCTACCGTTTTTTATATCGCTATCCTCGATCTTGAATTCTGGGGAAAAGGCGTCGGTACCGAAGCATCAAAAATGATGGTAGATTATGCCTTTGAAACGTTGAATCTCAATCGCATCCAACTTCACGTTTTCGCGGGAAATACGGCCGCGATTAAAATCTATCAAAAGGTCGGTTATGTCAAAGAGGGCGTTCTCCGACAAGCAATGTATCATCACGGCGAATATTGCGATTTCTGGGTCATGGGCATTTTGAAAAAAGACTGGTTAAAAAATAAACGGCATAGAAAATAATTTTTCGGAGTGAACCTTGGAATATTTAATCGGAAAATCCGAGATTTCAATAATAGTTTTATTGACTATTATTTCGATTTTCATGACTACCTGCGGGAC
Source organism: Fidelibacterota bacterium (assembly GCA_028719225.1). Classification (GTDB taxonomy): domain Bacteria; phylum Fidelibacterota; class UBA2242; order UBA2242; family UBA2242; genus 0-14-0-20-45-22. The sequence goes on from JAQUKI010000161.1 coordinate 1,421, forward strand.
TTACATGCTTTCTAAAAACGATCGGATTGTTTTCTTCGGCGATTCCATCACCGAACTTGCAGTCAAACCAAACGGTTATATTTCTCTCATTCGGCAGGCGTTTGATCAAAACAACAAAACTAAAAACGTCAAGACGATCGGCGCAGGAATTAGCGGACACAAAGTACCGGATTTACTTGCTCGAGTTCATAGGGATGTCCTCTCCCAAAATCCCACTATCGTTTTCATTTATATAGGGATCAACGATGTCTGGCACTCAATAATACCGGGTACATCCGGGACACCTCCGGATGAATACAAAGCCGGTTTGATCAGTCTTGTCAAACAAATGAATAAACGCGGAATCCGCGTCATCCTCTGCACACCGACGACCGTCGGTGAAAAAACAGACGGAACCAATCCGCTTGATTCAAAATTGGATGAATATGCCGCAATCGTCCGCACCGTCGCTCAAACAGAACAGGTTGAACTGTGCGATCTTCGGGCAATATTTATAGATTTTCTCAAACAGAACAATCTCCAGAATATCGAAGAAGGAATTCTGACATGCGACGGCGTTCATCTCAGTGACCGCGGAAATCAGTTGGTGGCGGATACCATGCTAAAGATGTTGCGACGTTAAATCTTCCTAAATCCGGCCGATTTTACTCCAAGATCAATTACTCTCCTCGATATAAATTCTCTTTTGTTTTGAGAATATTTCAATCATACAAATAGATTATCAAAATTTAAAAATAATTGTTGCCAAAAGGAAAATTAGGCGATATATTCAAGTTGTATGGTCAACTATGCAACCAATAGAATCCAGAGTTGAGAATGCGCAAAACAAACCTTTTCCTAATCTCCTTCTTCTTCCTTCTGACGTCCTGTTCAAAAGACCTGACGATCGGAATTATTGGCGATCAGTTCGGCGCGATAAACGCGGATAGCGCATATACCATTTTAAGTCTGGCCGTCGATAAAATGAACGCCCGCCATCCTGACATTGTTCTGCATGTCGGCGATTTGGTAGAAAGCATTCAGAACGTCAACTCCGTTGATGATTATCGCCTTCGTTTCGATCAAGCGGTTAAAATTATGAATCGCCTGAAAGCGCCGTGGCTGTTAGCGGCCGGCGATCACGATGTCGTTCCTCCCGCTTATCAAGCGCTTTCAACAGATCGCTCTCGCGAGAGTTGGTTCCTTGAACAGAGTATCTCACACCAATTAACAAACCAAGGAAAGTTATTTTACTCATATGATATCGAAGGCTACCACTTCATCGTCCTTTACAGTCTCGAAAATCTTCACACCGATCCGCGCTGGGGGTCGGTTTTTCTAAATCAAATTTCCACCGAACAAATGGACTGGCTGGCGAACGATCTGGAGAATAGTAAGAAGGCCAGCGGAATTGTTGTTCTGGTTCATCATCCGCATTGGTATGTCTGGCAAAATTGGTCAAAAGTACACGATCTGCTGAAACAGTATCCTGTCGTGGCGGTCATCGCCGGTCATTATCATTACGATCAAGACGACGGCGAGCTGGATGGCATCCGCTATTTGACGATTGGCGCAACCGGCGGTGTATTGAAAACTACCGACGTAAGTTCTGGCGGTTCTCCTCAATACGCAGTCATGACTCTCAAAGATCGAAAAATTCAAACACTTCAACTCAGGGACGCTCGGACGGAAAACATCGTTGAGCTCACGCCGCGTCAGACAATGGACCGCATTCAGGCTCTATCCTGCATGCTTGGAAATCTTTATCAGGACGAAACCATTTATTCACAAAAAAACGATTTGGTAACTTCCGCAGACAAAATAAAGTGGCACCATCTCGATGAGATCGGGCTGGAATCCCTCTGCAATCCAATCGACCTTCCGATTCAGATTAAAGTTGGTTACGACCAAAATCTCCTTTCCGAACCACAATGGGCAGACTCCAGTATTAGCGGCGATAGCGAAATGACGCTTAAGCCGGGTGAAAGAACCGGTTGGGCGAATTATTCTTCTGTCGGCCAATGGTTCAAGCCACAACCTTTATGGACGGCGAAAATCAATACAAAAAACGTTCTAACTTCACAAAACATAACGCTGGATATTTTGGTTAAATTCAATGATGGCCGTGAACGGACGATTTCGAATCGAATCACGTTCCAGGTGAAAGTAAAATAAAAAAAGGAGCCGGTATGCAGGATTTACAGATCGACAAACACAGTGTCATTCCGATTTACTATCAGATCCAGGAAGCAATGATCGATATGATCCAGAGCGGCCGTTACAAAGCGGACGATCTGCTTCCTTCAGAACATGAGTTGTCTTCAAAATTCCGAATCAGTCGCAACACATCCATGCGCGTCTTGAACAATTTAGTCAGTCGCGGACTGGCCTATCGCGTTCAGGGTTCCGGTACATTTGTCGCCAATAAGATGATCACTTTCAGCATCGTCGCCTCATTAAGTTATACAGCGGAAATCATTGGCCTGAACAAGACACCTCGCACAAAACTGATCATTGCCGAAGAAATCAAAGCAACTGAATTCATTGCCCGAAATCTGATGATTGCTATTGATGAACCAGTTTACACCCTTCAACGCGTCCGTTATATCGACAATATTCCGATGTCTCTGCAAACGTCGTTTTTACCGGCCGCGCTCGTACCGGGATTGATCCAAAAACAAGCTGAAGAGGAATCTCTCTTTAAAACGATCAATAAGGAATACGGACTGGAAATCGATTCGGCGACAGAAACCCTGCAAGCGGTAAAAGTCAACTCATTTGAAGCAAAAATTCTTGGTTTGAACACCGGAGATGCCGCTTTCCTGGTCGAACGTATTACCAAACTTAAGACCGGGCAGGTGATCGAATTTGTGAAAACCATTCTGCGCGGCGACAAATCAAAATTCTATATCGAACTTCCAGGAAAATAGCGATGGTTGATAAGAAACATCTGACTAATGAATTGGCGAATTTTTATCGAAACGTCAAAAAGGAAAAAGGCGGTAGTGTTGGTACGCAAATCCGCGATCTGACAAAGATCGATATCGGATCCGGTATCAGCCTGATCGTTGCCGTAGATTCAGACGGCGGCATCGGACCACTGGAAGGCGACGTCGTCAAATGTTCCGCCTATCAAACCGGGCGTTTTGCAATGCGCGTCCCATTATTGGAACTCTTGGCTTCCGGCGCAACTCCTGTCGCGGCATTTGACATGCTGACCGTACCGATGCAGCCGCATGGCGCCGAGATCGTCCGTGGAATCAGAGATGAATTAGCAGAAGCCGGTTTTAGCCAAAATTTTCCCCTTTCCGGAAGTACCGAAGATAATGTTCCAACGAATATGACCGGGATTGGCACTACAATCATCGGTTTTGTTCACGATGCAGAATTGCGTCCCGGCACTTCCCGTCCGGGCGATGTCGTCCTCTGCATTGGAACTCCTAAAACCGGGCCGGAAGATAAAATCACTTTAGACGATCCGGAAATCATTAGTCAACAGGATTTTATGCATCTGCGGCAAATTCCGACAATCCATGACATTTTACCAGTCGGTTCGCACGGCGTGCTTTTTGAAACAAACGAGATGGCACGATTGGCCGGTTTGACAATCGAGTTGGCCATCAATCCATCGATCAATCAAAAAAAATCTGCAGGGCCGGCGACCTGTGTCCTGATCTCCGGAACGGAAAAATCGATAGACATCATCAAAAAAAATATTAAAGCTCCAATATTTTTCATCGGACGATTCAAGAAGAAGGATAAATAATGATTCAAAATAAAAAATATGACCGTATTTTGGGATGTTTGGTCGGCGTCGCAGCAGGTGATGCGATGGGAATGCCGACATCCATGATGAGCCCGGAAACCATCCGAAAACATTTTCCTGAATATGTCACGGATTTTCAAACGGCTCCAGAAGGTCATCTTCTCCATCAAGGGTTGATTACGGGTCAAGTCACAGATGACACACAACAGACTTTATTGATCGCGGATTCTATCATTGCCAACGGTTGTGTAAACCCAGAAGACGTGGCACTGCGGTTAATCCAATGGGGAGAAGACAATCATGCTTTCGATTCGATGCTTGTCGGGCCAAGTACTTTACGCGCGCTTTATGCGATCCGCTCCGGAAAATCCGTAAAGGAATCGGGGCCGACCGGCGATACAAATGGCGCAACGATGCGCATTGCTTCTGTTGGAATATTTGGCCACGGTGACCTTGAAAAAACGGTTGACGCCGTCGAAAAAGCCTGCCTGGCCACTCATAATACGAATATCGCCATTGCCGGTTCGGCTGCAATTGCCATGGCGATCGGTTGTGGAATCAGCGGTGAAAAAGATATCGATCTAATCATTCAAAAAGCCATGTCTGCCGCCGAAGAAGGAATGAAACGCGGAAATATCTGGTACGGCGCTTCCATTATCAAAAGAACACAGATTGCTTTGGACATTGTTGAAGATCATTCATCGCGCGAA
>JAQUKI010000162.1 GCA_028719225.1 Fidelibacterota bacterium
CATCGGTTTGATGATGCGATAGCCGGGAAGCTGTTCGGCAGCGGGATTATTTTTAAGTGTGATCGTATCGCCGACTTTCACACTCGAAATATCCTTGACCCCCGCGACGAGATAGCCAACGTCTCCGGAAACCAATTTATCGGACTTTTGTCTCTGCATTTTAAAAACGCCAACTTCCGATGTTTCGTGATTCGAGTTGTTGGCAAAAAACCGAATCCAGTCTTCCGCCTTGACCTCACCCTCAAAAACGCGGATATAAGGAATCGCTCCCCGAAATGAATCGAACACCGAATCGAAGATCAGCGCCCGCAGCGGTTTGTCCGGCAAATAAGCCGGCGGAGGAATTCTTTTGATAATCGCCTCGAAAATCTTCTCGAGCCCTTGACCGCTTTTCGCGCTCGTGAGAATAATCTCGTCTTCGGCACATCCGATGAGGTCCATGATCTGGTGTTTCGATTCTGGAATCATAGCGCCCGGCAAATCGATTTTATTGATGATCGGAATAATGGTCAGATCGTTTTCGATCGCGAGATATGCGTTGCTGACGGTCTGTGCTTCGACTCCCTGAGATGCATCGACTAAAAGCAAAGCGCCTTCGCATGCGGCCAGACTTCTGGAGACTTCGTATGAAAAATCCACATGTCCCGGTGTGTCGATCAAATTTAATATATAATCTTTACCGTCCGGAGAACGATAGTTCATTTGTATCGGGTGCGATTTGATTGTAATGCCGCGCTCGCGTTCCAAATCCATGTCATCCAGCACTTGATCTTTCATCTCGCGCTTGCTGATCGTACCGGTAAATTCGAGCATTCTGTCGGCTAACGTCGATTTTCCGTGATCGATATGAGCAATAATAGAAAAATTTCTAATGTTCAATTCCATGGGCGAAAATATACGATTTCTGAAAGGATATTCAAAAGACGAAGGCCGAATTCCGGAAGCGGATTTCGACGGAAAGTTTGTTACTGAAACACTTTTTGTAAAACGAGCCGTCGTGCCTGACGATCAGATTCGTTTGTACCGATCTGTATGAGATTTCCCCAGTTGAACGCTACAGCGCCGACAGATGGCGTCATCAAGGCATAGATAAGCGCTTGTTCGAATTCATTTGACGTGTAGTCTTGAAATTCATTAGACGCTTCTATCTGAATACTTGGCAAGATCGGTTTGCGTGTCGTTTCATACAATTCCGCCGTAAGATCGTGAATAAATTCGGCATCTTGGCCGATCATTTTATGGTAAATCATGGGCGAAAAATAATCAACATACGGCGTCAGTGCTTTTACATCCTGCCCCGCGATTCTAAGAATTGCCTGATCGAATTGTTCACTGCTCCAGGGAACGGTATGAACAAGAATTTTAATGTTTGGATCGATTCGTTCAACAGCTAATCGGACAGACTTAACGAACCGCGTGATGTTTTCGACTTTCCACGCCGTCCATTGCTCGCCGTGATTTTCCAGAATCCACGCCGCTTTCTGTGCCGTTTCAATCAATGAATCGGGAAAATCGAGAGAATATTTTTGGGTGAATGACAACAGGCACCGGTTGCAGAAGCAGAAATCGCGGATTTGATCCGGTTTTTCATTTGGAAGAACGAGTTCCCACGTCGTCGGATATCGCACAAAATCCAAACAGAGAATATCCGGTCGAAATTTTTTCGCGACTTCCTTCACGACAGATAATTTATACTGACGGTATTCCTTGTCGGTTGGGCAGACCATTTTCTGCCAATCGACATATACATTATTTCCGTGGCTATCGACCGGGATCAGATCACTGCGATTCAGCACAATATCCGGATCGTAGAATATTTGGCAGATGGCGGCGAATCGGATGTCATTCTGTTTCATCACATCACGCATCTCGATCAGGTTCAGTTTTGGTTCGCTTGAATGCATGACGCGGCTGGGATAATACGCCTTCCGACCTTCGTAAACCGTCGTAAAAATCGTGTTGACACCGACGGTTTTTAAATCGGCGGCTAACTTCAGAAAGTCATTCTGATACTTTTTCCGCGTCTCGGATTGGCTAAAATATACTTTCATTCCATGAAGAGAACCGGTACTTTTTGCAGACTGGCGTTTATCGCATGAAAAGATAAACAGTATTGGTACAATTAATGCAAATCGACTGAGCCACCCCATTTTCACAGGAAGATTATAGTTGAGATTTCAGAGAAAAACAATAGTTCTGTTACCGATCCTGTTATCACGGCGAACCGATTGTTTTTGACTTTAATAATTAAAGAAAAAATGTGGCGGTTCATAGTAAATTGGTTAAATTCCCTTCGGATTTTTCTCACAACCACCGTTTAAATTCACAGAAAGGTATCGAGATGACGACGACAAAACAGTGCATCGAAATGGAAGACCGATATGGCGCGCACAATTACAAACCGCTGAACGTCGTTTTAACGAAAGGAGCCGGAATATGGGTCGAGGATGTCGAAGGGAAAAAATATATGGATTTCCTCGCAGCATATTCCGCCGTCAATCAGGGACACTGCCATCCGCGCCTTGTAAAGGTTTTACAGGAACAGTCCGCCAGATTGGCGCTGACCTCGCGCGCATTTCGGAATGACCAGCTTCCATTCTTGGCTAAAGAACTTTGTGATCTGACGGGTTACGAAATGATGTTGCCGATGAATTCGGGTGGAGAAGCCGTAGAAACGGCGATTAAAGCTGCCCGGAAGTGGTGCTATAAAGTCAAAGGCGTCGAAAAGGACAAAGCCGAAATTATCGTCTGCTCCGGAAATTTTCACGGTCGGACAACTACAATCATTTCCTTTTCAACAGATGAACAATATAAAGATGGATTCGGGCCGCTGACGCCCGGATTCGCCGTCATTCCATACGGCGATGTTGAAGCGTTTCGAAAAGCGGTCAATCCAAATACAGCCGCCTTTCTTGTCGAACCAATCCAAGGCGAAAGCGGTGTTGTCGTCCCGACAGAAGGTTTTTTAAAAGAGTGTGCCGAAATCTGTCACAAAAATCGAGTACTATTCGTCGCCGATGAAATTCAGAGCGGTTTAGGCCGAACCGGAAAGTTGTTCGCTTTTCAACATGAAAACATTCGTCCTGATATGGTGATAATTGGAAAGGCGCTCAGCGGCGGCATGTATCCGGTTTCGGCGGTCGTTGCCTCCCGGGAAATTCTCGGCGTATTCAATCCCGGCGATCATGGTTCGACATACGGTGGTAATCCGATCGCGTGCGCTGTTGCGAGGGAAGCGCTGAAAATCATCATCGAAGAAAAACTGCCTGAGCGGTCGGCAAAACTTGGCGAGTATTTAATTAAAAAACTAAGAACGATTCAAAGTCCGTACGTCGATTTTTATCGAGGAAAAGGATTGTGGATCGGGATCGTTCTCAAGAAATCAGCCGGTGGCGCGCGACGATTTTGTGAAGCGCTTCAGGAAAAAGGAATTTTAGCCAAAGAGACCCATGAAACTGTCATTCGCATTGCGCCACCTTTGATAATCAAAAAGGCAGAACTCGACTGGGCATTTGAAAGAATCCGTGAAGTATTGAGCAAATAAAAGCCTTGATTAATTGTCGCTTTTTGGCTAAATAATTGATCGTAAATTAACATTGGAGGACGCAACGATGAAAGACGCAATTAAAGGACTGAAACCGGAATCACTGTGGAACTATTTTTACGAGTTGAACCAAGTCCCACGCGAATCCAAACATGAAAAAGCTGCAATCGAGTGGACTGCATCTGTCGCAAAAAAACTCGGTTTGACATATAAAATCGATAAAGTCGGTAACATCGTCATTTCAAAACCCGCATCTAAAGGAAAAGAAAAAGCAACGCCCGTCGTCCTACAGGGACATATCGACATGGTCTGTGAAAAAAACTCGGGCGTCATTCATGATTTTTCAAAAGATCCGATCGAACTGGTGCGCGATGGCGAATACATCCGGGCTGCAGGAACAACATTAGGCGCTGACAACGGGATAGGCGTGGCGACAGCATTGGCGGTTTTAGCAGACAAATCTCTCGTTCACCCGCCGATTGAAGCGCTGTTTACCATCGATGAAGAGACAGGATTGACCGGCGCTGTATCACTTGAACCGGGATTCGTTCAGGGAAAAATCCTTTTAAACTGCGATTCCGAAGAAGATGGTGTCCTGTACGTCGGTTGTGCAGGCGGAAAAGACACGGAAGTAACGTTCGACATCGACTGGCAAAAAGTGCCAGTTGGTTCGCAAGCAATGGCAGTTAAACTCTCGGGACTCCGAGGCGGACATTCCGGTCTGGAGATTCATCAGGGACACGCAAACGCTCTGAAACAACTCAACCGCATCATCTGGAAAGCCGCCGAACAGTTCAAGTTTTCGCTTTTTTATATCGACGGTGGAACCAAGCATAACGCCATTCCGCGCGATGCTGAATATCGCTTGATTATCGACGGAAAATCCACCGATGCGTTCAAGAAGTTTATCGCTAACTGTGAAACGATGCTAAAAGGCGAATTTAAACAAATCGAGCCAAATCTTAAACTGACGGCAGAGACGATTAGCGATTATCCGGGCAAAGTGTTCTCGCCGGAATTCCAGAACCGACTGTTGAATTTCCTTTATGCGATTCCGCACGGCGTCAAGAAAATGAGCCACGACATTCAGGGACTTGTCGAAACTTCGACAAACGCAGCCATTGTTCGCACCACAGGCGATCAAGTCAGTTTGCTGACCAGTCAGCGCAGTTCTGTCGCCTCTGAAATCATCGGAATTGCCGATAAGGTCAAAGCGACCGGTTTGTTAGCAGGCGGTAAAGTCCGACAGAGCACCGGCTATCCGGCATGGGCGCCAAATATGCAGTCGAAAATTCTCGGCCTCATGAAAACGGTTCACAAAGATTTATTTGGCAAAGAGCCCGAAGTTAAAGCTATTCATGCCGGTTTGGAATGCGGCATCATCGGCGAAAAGAATGAGGGAATGGACATGATCTCTTTCGGACCAACGTTAAAGGCTGTTCATTCACCCGACGAACGAGTTGAAGTAGCAACCGTCGAAAAATTCTGGCAATTGTTGCTCGAAGTTCTCAAACGGATCGAGTAACCGTTTTTTTTCAAGTTGAAAAAGCCATTCCGATTCGATAACTACATTCGGGATGGCTTTGGATTTTTTTAAGAATCATCGCGGCGACAATCTCGTCGTGTCACAGTTTATGAGACATTTTTATGTGGGAATTATTCGTAAAAAGATTTGCTGACAAACAGAACCGCTCGATCGTGATCGTCATTTTACTTATTCACATTGTGATACTGACGATCGGCTGGCGATTAACAAAACCGTTTTTTAAGGAACCACCGTGTGCTATCTGCGGAAGATCAGACACTTATCCGGTCAGAGTTCTTTACCAATACAAGGTCAGGGTTATTCCATACGTCGTTGAACAAGACATTTTTTACTGTAAGAAACACGCGGAAAACGTCCCGCAGATCGTCACAGAAATGCCCAATGTTAAAGACCGTGTGGGAAAACGTTTCTGGTCTTGTACAATCTCCATGACGGCAATATTCGGAACACTGTTATTCATCTTAACTCTACTGGAATTGAGTTATTGGTTGTTGGCTATTTACCCGTTCTTCGTCATATTTATTTTTTCCTTCTTCGGCATTGTCAGCAATATAACGATGACGACCTTTCTACTTGCTACACTCGCCATTCCGATCGCGATTTTCATCGTTTGGAACCAGTGGATTAACAGCCAAAAATGATGGAGGTAATTTGGACCTCAATTATATATTCAGGCGTAGAAGCATTCGGAAATTTACCGACGAACCTGTTTCAGATG
>JAQUKI010000163.1 GCA_028719225.1 Fidelibacterota bacterium
AATTCATCTGGAAAGACCGCTGGGTGCATCTGCGCCCGTCGAATACGGAGCCGATCATTCGCATCTACGCCGAAGCGCCGACCCGCGAACTCGCCGAGGCCGCCGCGCAACCCTTTATCCAGTTTTTCGAACACAATTCTTGAGAAAGGACACCGATTTGAAATCAACATTTCTAACGACCGTTTCGCCTGAATCCGCCGCGAAAAACATCGCCGCGATCATCGATCACACCGCTCTCAAACCGGAAACGATGCCCGCCGACATCGAAAAATTATGCCAGGAAGCGAAAACATTCGGCTTTGCCGCCGTCTGTGTCAATCCGGCTTATGTCAAAATGTGTTCGGAATTACTTGCCGGATCCCGAATCGCCGTCGCGTCCGTCGTTGGTTTTCCGCTCGGCGCATCGACGATTCAAATGAAATCCGCCGAAACATCCGAAGCAGTAGAAAACGGCGCCAAAGAGATTGACATGGTCATTCCGGTCGGCAGGTTGAAATCCGGCGATTACGACTATGTTCGGCGCGATATTCAGGCGGTCGTTTCCGCGGCGTTGGGAAAATTGGTCAAGGTGATCATCGAAACCGCTCTGCTGACCGACGATGAAAAAGTCGTTGCCTGCCAGATCGCTCAGCAGGCGGGAGCGCATTTCGTCAAGACATCGACGGGATTCAGCAAATCCGGCGCAACTACGGCTGACGTTGCGTTGATGCGAAAAGTCGTCGGCGATTCGATGGGCGTGAAAGCCGCCGGCGGCATCCGGACATTTGCCGATGCGATGGCGATGGTGCGAGCCGGCGCGAACCGGATCGGCGCGAGTTCCGGCGTTCAGATCGTGCGGGAAAGTAAGGTTATTTGAAATCTCTCCCGATACTCCCAATATTGAATGCGTTGTTCATTGGTAATGATTTTTAAGATGTGAAAGAAAATGTATTGGCATAATAAAACGGAATTATCGCAACACAATTGCATAAAAACCACAAAATCCGCTTTGCGCATTTGGAGCGTTATCGGTTTTCTGTTTCTCTATTCCTCGGCATTGTTTGCGCAACAATTAGAGATACACCATATTAATGTCGGCCAGGCCGACGCAACATTGATCATCTCGCCAACCGGAAAGACGATGCTGATCGATGCCGGAAATGCGGGTAATGGAACGAATATCATCTGTCCGTATCTGACCTCGCTTGGCATAACGAAATTAAATTATGTCGTCTGTTCTCATTATCATGCCGATCATCTCGGTGGACTGGATGAGGTTATCTATGGTCTCGGAGTAGATAACATCGATACGGTATATGACAGGGGAAGCGACGAAACGCTCCCCGACACACAGGGATTCATCCAATACGTGATCGCTGCCGATTCATCCGGCCGACGTTATACCATTTCTCTCGGTCAGGTGCTGAACCTCGGCGGCGGTGTTACGATGAAATGCGTTGCGACCGACGGAGAAGTCATCAACTATGGGGTTGTCAACAATGCGAACACAAGTGAAAATGATCTGAGCATCGGCTGGCGGCTGAGCTATAACTCATTCCAGTATTTCACAGGCGGCGACCTCGGGGGAGAATCGTCTGAATACGCGGATAGCGAGACTCCGCTGGCTTCTCAGGTTGGCGATGTGGATGCCATGAAAGTTAATCATCACGCCAGCCGTTACAGCACCAATCAAACTTTCGTGAATTCTCTGAGGCCCGAAGTTGCCATTATTGAAGTTGGTAATGGCAACAGTTACAAGCATCCGACTCAGGTAGTGCTGGATCGCCTGGCAACAGCGAATTGCTTTATATATCAGACCGAATTAGGAGAGGGCGGGACGATTCCATCCGGTAAAGGAGTCGTCGCAAACGGGAATGTTATTATCAAGACCTCCGGCAAGAGTTTTACGGTTACTTACGGCAGTACCACCCATACTTATCCGGGAGATGATTATCTGTCAGTCAAAACGGAAGACGGTTTAGAACCCAAAGTCTTTTCTCTTTACCAGAATTATCCCAATCCCTTCAATCCGACAACGACCATATCATATCATCTGCCTAAATCGGCATTCGTTAAACTGGCGGTTTATGATGTTGGCGGAAGATCGATTGAAACTCTGGTCGCTGAACCTAAAAGCGCTGGCTATCATTCGGTTATCTGGAATGGATCTGCCGTCCCTTCAGGCATATATTTCTATCGGATCGATGCGGGCGAATACGGCAGCACGAAGAAGTGCATACTGATTAAATAGCGCTCCGGCAGTCTTAAAGACGTCAGATCATCGATAAGCGGTTGCCATTCGGGATCATGGCCGGCGCCCCCCAACTCACCGGAAGACGTCCTCGGGTGGTAGTGAAGATGTCCTTGGGTGGTGGTGAAGATATCCTCAGGTAGGGTCGAAGACATCCTCGGGTGGTAGTGAAGATGTCTCCGGGTGGTGGTGAAGATGCCTTCAGATAGGATTGAAGACATCCTCCGATCCGGTCGGGGGGTTCTGGCCGTAACCAGCGCTTGACAAATGGTTTGGAAATGATTAAACTGAAGCGGTTTTTTTAAATGAGAGAATGAGAGATTCGATGAAACGTGAGGGTGAAAATCTTGTTTCTTAATAGAGAAGCCTGTTTTGCAGGTAATAAAGATGGATAAACAAATGTTAGTGCAAGTTATATAATATCTCGGAGGTGATTTGATGAAGCAGAGTAAATCTAAACTCAGTGGCACCCTTTTTTTAATAGCATCGTTTATTTTTATTTTATCAGGGCTTCTTGGTAAACGTCCAGCTTTCACAATTCTTGGTTTTACGTTTTCTGTTATCGGCGGTGGCATCTTATCTAAATCCAAAAAACAAGACTCGAAGTAATTAAATTAGTTACGGTTTTGTGTCGTAAAAAAATTGTAATCCTTTATGAAAGTTCTTTGTAAATAATGAATTTTGTGTGGTGCCACCGCCCTATCCATTTCGCTATACAGTGCGCTAGGTTGTCGGGCAGAGAGTATATCATTTTCTTGATGCTGACTTTTTAGAATGCGCACTAACCAGCGCGTTCAGCGGCTGGAACCCTACACAGTTATGGCCGTTGCTGGCTTTGTGCATGCCGTGATATAACGTTGTCCACGCGCTGATGCGCAGCGTTATAAGCATAAGCATCTTTTAAGAAATTAATTTAGATCTCTTCTGATAAGCGCCGGATTAATCCTGCGTTGTCTGTTTCTTCGCGCGATAGGCTTTCAGATAGTTGCGGCAATCGGGATCGCGCCCGACGAACAGGCTGGCGGCGGCGATCAGGTCCTGGATTTGTTCATCCAGCGGATTCAATATGGCGGCGTCCAGCCCGGCGCCGATGGCCTGTACCAGAAAAGTATTATGCACCAGCGCCCTCTGCGGCAATCCGAACGAAGTATTGCTGATGCCGAGTGAAACGGGAAGGCCGAGTTCCTGCCGGACGAGTTGAATCGCTTTCAGAACGGGAATTCCCGATTTATCCGACGAGGCGATTGCCATGGCGGCGACATCGACGATGATGTTTTCCTTCGGGATTCGGAATTCGTCGCAGGCTTTTAAAATCGTTTGGGCGATTGCTAACCGTTCTTCCGCCGTTTCGGGGATCGTTTCGTCGATCGTCAGGGCGATGACCGCCGCGCCGTACTTTTTTACGATCGGCAAAACCTCTTCGAGTCGTTTCCTTTTGCCGTTCACGCTGTTGACGAGCGCTTTTCCGGCATAGACTTTGAGCCCGGATTCGAGGACGTTCGCCGCGGCGCTGTCCAACACCAGCGGAATTGCAACCGCGCGTTGAATTTCCGAAACGACCGATTTCATCGTCGCCGGTTCGTCGATCATCGGGATGCCGACATTGACATCGAGCGCGTCCGCTCCGGATTCTGCCTGCGCAATTGCGTCTTTCAACAATAAGTTGAAGTTGCCTTCGCGAATCCCGGCCGCCAGAACTTTTCTTCCCGTCGGATTGATGCGTTCGCCGATTTTGACGAACGGTAAACCATCGCCGATGCTGATGACGCGAGCGCGGTTTGCGATTCTCAGCGGGAGCCGAATCTTCGGCTTAGGCGACGGGACGATTTCCCGTCCGCGAACCGCCGATGCAATGGCGTGAACCTGTTCCGGTCTTTCTGCGCCGATCATGGCCGCGCCGAGTTCGGCAAAAGCCGCTACGGATTTTTCAATTTCATCGCCAATTTCCGGGAGAAATCGAACGGAGATCGGACGATTGGTCGCATTTGCCAACCGCCTGAAAATGGACTTGGTTGGCGAGTTTTGGAGAATTCCAATGCTGTCGATCTGCAAACCGTCGAGAATTACCGCGAAGGATTCCACCGTTAACTTGTCATTTGTATTTCCCTCGCTGTCGAATTTAGAGAAAACGGCCAGCTGAATAACATTTCTCAACGAATTCGCCGCGATCGTGGCCGCGCGCATTTCCTGAACCGCGTGCAGAGAATCGATGACGAGCAGGTCGATTCCGGCGCTTATCAGAAACTGGATTTGCTCTGAATAAATCCGAACGGCCTCGTCGAATTCGATTTCTCCGAACGGCTCGATTTTTAAGCCGATTGTTTGGATATGACCCGCAACGAATTGCGCTTCGCCGGCGCATTTCCGCGCGATTTCCACGCCGCGGACGTTGACCGCTTCGATGAGATTTTCTCTGCCGATTTGTTGAAAAACCGGTCTCAGCGCGCCGGCAGTGTTCGTGAGGATGATGTCCGCGCCGAATGATGCGAAGGTTTGATAAGCCGCAGATACTTTTTCCGGCGACTCGATGTTGAGAAAAAATGGTTGCGCGCTGTTGGCGGCTTCAACTGTTTTTGCGATAGCGGCTCGCGGGTCTGCGATGACAAGAATTTGTTTACCGAGTTGTTTTTGGATCGACATAAAAATCCTCTAAAAATGATGAGTGACGTCGCTTTTGGCGACAGATGATTTTTCCTGCGGAATCATGATTCCCGACGTGGATTTCAGCGGATACATCAGGCAAGCGTCCGTTAGCCGGACGCCGATGGCGTTTTCCGGTTCCAATAATTCAAAGATGACGCGCTGGTCGATAAGCGGCCAGTCGTGAAAACCGGGGCTGAGCCGTTTCAATTGACCGCCGTTTTGGTGTTCGATGAATTTTTGAAGGTCGTGAGCGACGAGATCGGCGGCTCCCGAACCGAGTCCGTTGAGCAGATATGCATGAAAAACATCGCCGCCGCCGGTCGAGAGTTCGCGCACTTTTTCTTCGATTTCCTGACCGATACTGACGACATAACAAATTAACGAAAATGGCTGATCGTCGGATAAAAAGCGATGTAAATACCGGCCGGTGAATTCCAGTCCGGAATCCTGAAGAAAAATACCGGTTTCGCTTCGATGAGCAGTGAATTTCTGAAAAACGGCGCGCGGTTGAATTCGATTTGCGAACTGCTCGAGCAGAGACATCAATTCCCGACGCATTTTCTGGCCTGTTTTATTTTTACTCAGGAGATTGTATTTCAGACTGGCGGAGACTTCACGCGTCCAGTGCCTGTAAGATTTTAGCGTTTCAAGAATCGTCGGGAAATTCGTTTGATCAGAGATGTCGGGGAAAAGCGTTGAGCTGGTAAAGATTTCAATCTTTTTTCGATCGGCAGGCGTCAATTCCGCGTGCGGATCGACTGAATCGATCCATTCAACCAATTCTATCTGCAAGTCGATCGTCTTCAAAAAAGGAAGAAATCCGGCCGGGCGGGCGAGATAGACAAAAGGTTGTAGAATTTTCGTTGCATTTTCCATACGCTGAAATATAGATAGTTTTGAGCGATAGAAGAAAGCCTCTTGGCGAGGT
>JAQUKI010000164.1 GCA_028719225.1 Fidelibacterota bacterium
CTCAACATTGATTTCAGTAGTCATATCCTGGATGACCTGCACATTCTTTACCGTCACAACTCTATATCCAATAAATGAAAATTGTAACGAATAAACGCTTACAGGCACGTTCATAATTAAATATCTGCCATCCTGGTCGGTCACTCCGCCCAAATCAGTACTTTCAATTACTACATTTACACCGATTAACGGATCACCGGTACTTTTTTCAATAGCAGTACCAAAGATTTTACCTTTGGTCCCCGCAATTCCCATGGTGGAGATAGTAATCAGTATCAATGCGATTGCTAAGGTTTTTATTCGTTTTATTCTCATTTAGTTTGACTCCACATTAAAAATTATTTTTTACTAAGATTCATCCTGAGTCTTGATATTATTACTATTTCAGTAAAACCATTTTTATTCGTTCTGTACAATAATCTGTCTCCAACAGACAAATATAAATACTACTTGCAATATTGCTTGCATTCCAATTCAGCGAGTATAATCCTGGCTCTTGTTTGCCTTCATCTTTCTCGGCGACTATTTTTCCAGTCAAATCCAGGATTTTTAATTTAACATTTGAAGACCGATCCAATTTGTAATTGAGCGTCGTTGCAGAGTTAAAAGGATTGGGATAATTCTGGAATAAACAAAAATCTTCGGCTTGTGTCACAAGATCGGAATTGTCAATTACCATTATCATTTCCTGGATTTCGGGCTCTATCGCCTCGTATAAAGAATCTGAGATCGGAAAATCCCACCTGTTTCTGAACTCATCCCTTAGATCCGTTCCTGCAGCAACACTAAACATACAACAAGTAACGGTCATCGATATTGTTTTCGACCCGGTATAGTCTTTATTCGGATTAATATCTTTGAGCGCATTCCAAGTCTCGTTTGCCGGTTGCAGCGCTTTAAAAAACTTGGGAAAAATATCGTATCCAAAGCTATCGGCTAAAGTCATAAAAATGCCATCCAGCAAATCGGGATATAATTTGCTGAAATCAGGACTTTCCTCATAGGTTTTTAAACTATTGATGAAGGCTGTTTTGGATTGTTCGAACTCTTCTTGTAAGTCTGCTAAGCAGGTACTTCCGAGTTGATATGTACTATTATTCGTAAACAAATCGTAAATGGAATAAAAACCAACCATCGTCGCCCAGGCTTCGATATAATTCATCCCAAAATTCCAATCGTCACCGCCCATAGGTATGTATCCGAGCCCCGGATACAACTGGTTAAATCGATTTGAAGCAAGAGTGAAATTATGTCCCAATTCATGCATTATGATAAACCAGGCCGGTTTATCTTTCCAACTCCATGAACCCATCATCACCGGATTGCCACTATAAGCGACGCCTTCGATCCAGGGATTGAACTGGATCGTCAAGATATCATTAAACTGAGTCCCGCAAATTTGTCCTTCGATTTGCGCTCCGGCATCAATCGCCTTGATGACTTCATACTGATCGAGAACATCTTTAAAACTCGTCGGATAAACAAATCTAACGTATTCACCTGCGGTTGTATCAATATCCACAACCAGACTGGTATCGATTTCCAAAAAACCATGGCCGGTATCGGGTATCTGATCACAAAGGTGACCGTTATAAAATGTCTTAGCGATCCACTTAACATTAGGCCATTTCAAACTAATGAGAGAGAATTCCCATCGGAATCGCCAACTAATCAAATTATTCGCGGTTACATAGAAACCGCCTTGCTTGGCCGGAGCACCGTACGTGTTGTAATCCCAATACACGTTGCCATCTAACCAGGACTTCCCGTTCCAATTGTACAAGTCGATCTTGAGCTTATAATCGACTCCGATATCTTCAATTTTATAGCCGGTCGCCTGGTTGTCGTCAATATCCATATACAATTCAAATATCGTCGTCTTGTCAATTCCCACCTGATTGCCGCGCGGTATTTCCGTATTGGGGTAAAAATCGACTGAAATCTTTTCATTCGTTTGCCTAAACTTAACTTTACTTATATCTAAATAAGTTGGATCGCTTACCGGAATATCACCCACCGGATCATCGATCGTCTGTAACTCTGGCTGAGTCACCAAAACTAAAAGCAGCATTAGAGTAAAAATTATCGATTTGTTGGGACTAGGCATTTTAAAGTTGCACTTCTCATCGCGTTATCAGGGATCAACCTACAAGATAAAGTCGGGTGGTTTTTACGCCACCCGACTTTAATTAACCTACATTCTTATTTCATGAGAATACATTTCTTCGTCAGACTGCTCTGACCGGTAACTTCCAATCTATAAAAATAGATACCGGAAGGTAAATGAGAAGCATCCCATTGTACTCTGTGATAGCCACTTTCAATAGATTTGTTATTAACCAAATTCGCAACATTTCTTCCAAGCATATCATACACGGCTAGGCTGACATTAGCGCGAGCCGGGAGTGTAAAAGCTATACTGGTCGTCGGGTTGAACGGATTGGGGAAGTTCTGTGCTAATGAATATGCTGTCGGCCGACTGACCGGAACATTCTTAATAGCAGTTGACGGCACATAAAATTTGATGGCGTCTCCAGTTACAGGATAACCATTCGCAGGCAGGCTATTCCCGTAATACTGAACACCCAAACCACTATCTTTTCCAGGTTGGATACCAATGGTCGCTCTCTTAGCAGTCGGTTCTGGTGCAATACCTAAATCTTTATAGTAATAGGTAATGGAGCCGTCATTGGAATCAAGAACGATCTGAAATGTCAATGTCGTATCCGGACAAGTCTCGTCAACAACATAATGGTGGTTGGTCATATGTTGATATTGAACGGTAAACGTACCTGCCGTAGAATTGTAGTAATAATATATTTTTCCAGTTGCATTTTTATATGGAGCGTTCGTGTAGGCTTTTTCTCCCATAATATCACAGGCAATCGGGCATAAGATATTATCCCAACCCATACCTGGAATCGTCGTCCCGTAACTACCCGAAGTAATCCAGTCAACCGGATCTGTAAACGAACAAATGCCATTAATACCGATAGTAATGCTGTCGTACACTTCATCGTAGAAGGAAAAACTCATTCCCAACGCGATAGGGCCAGCGCCGCCGTCATCTAAATCTGGAGTCGTCCACTGCGATGCAAACTGATTGCGCGTTAATTCTGTGCCGATTGAAACAATATCATTCCAGACATACGGCACTGTATCGTCAAATGTATATTTTTCCTGTATCGGATTCAGGAGTTTTTTAACATCAGTGAAAACGGTCTGATCAATAGGGAAATCTGTAATTCCGTCCAGTTCAGCATAAAGATTTTCACCCATTGCCAATTCAATCGCTGCCGCTTGAACTGCAGTAATCACACCATACCAAGTATGATGAGCCTGTGTATTAAAATCATCAGAACTACTGATACTATATTTTGCATTACGTATGTAATTATTCACTACCTGAGTAAAATTATTTGTAGAATCCGTTGTGGCGAATGTGGTCGGAATAATTTCTTTGTACACATCAGCTGTCCAGCTCAGGTCCGTCGATAAGGAGAGGAGCAAACCGGTCATTAGTTCCGGTGTCAAGTCCTTGGCGGTTCCGTTAAAAGCTGTCCATGCATTAATGAGTTCTGTTTTCTTAGCGGAAATGGCGGTTTTTGCTTCTCCATCAGTCATACTCTCGGCAACATAAAACGCATAACAATTTTCATATGCGATTCCCAGAAGAGCTCTCGCCGTCATTTTATGTACGGACGCCCACTTGAAGCCGTTAATGCTATCATCAACAGTGGAATACCATCCTTCTCCGGATCCGCATACTGGCCGCTGGTAACCCTGCTGCGCAATAAAAATTTCTCTCATCCCTGGGCTAAGTTCAAACAAACTTTGACTGATAACACCATCAAGCATGGCAAACCAGTTCGGAGTATCTACCCAATCCTGACCCGGTATTCTGCATCCGAACTGATTGGCGAACGCTGTTGAAAAATACTTAGGAGACGCATAATCAGCGACATTCTCATATTCCACTGCAAATTTTTTAGTTGCATCCGAAATTGTACCGATTTCCGAACGTACTAAACCGACCATTTCATCAACAACGCCGGCTATATTTTTCGCATCGGCAGTTGCAGAATAAGGTTCCGGAATCTTGATGATGCAATTAGTACCCTCTTTGTCAACGAGAGCTGTGATTTCATTAATATCAATAGTGCACAGACCAGCAGTTTCTATTAAATCGCCGGGAAGATGCGGGACCTGATGCCAGGATGTGCCATCCTTATACCAGCCATTCAAATCATAGACAACTTCTTCCCAACCGGCGCCTACAAGTGAAAATTTCACAAACATCGTTTTACCATCAGCACTAAAAGTAACGGGTATCAAAGGATGGTCTGTAAAAGCATTAATCGCTGGATCGGCATCCCAATTCATGTAAAAATTTCCATACCAGTTTCCATCGCCCCAATCACAAAAAGTCAAATTGTTCTCGGAGCCGACTTTCGATCCAGCTTGTCCCGTGCTGGTATTGTCGTCAACATCTACAAAGAAAGTATTTGTGCTATACCCTACCGGAAGTCTATCTTTAATGACGCCATCCATAGTAATACCAACAAACAAACTTTCCCCCTGCTGCACGAAATAACACGCAGTGTAATCGACTGCAGGTAATGAAACATCACCCGTCGGATCGGTCATAGACGCATCCGGCAAAGTCTGGGCAAACACAGATACACAACATATCAGCGTAAGCACTAAAACGTTACAAAATAACAAACGCATTTTCATGATTTCCTCCTGTTTGGTTCTATTCTTCAAGTACTCGTGACTCAGACAAATTTTTATCATCCCAGTGTTTTAAATAGCTTACCAACATTTCCAATTCTATTGGTTTTGTTAAAACCGGAATGTCTCTATGTTCTTTTCGATTTTCCATTGCGGTTTCGGCTGTAATGAATATCAAATTCGTCGATGATTTTAAAACCGGTAATTTCGAAGCGAATTCCCATCCATTCATTTCGGGCATATTTATATCACATAAAATGAAGTCAAAATTTTCATATTGAAGTTTTTTAAGTCCTTCTTCACCACTCACTGCAACCTGAGGTAAAAATCCATTTCTTTCCAAGCCAATTGCCAGTGAGTCCGCAGAAGAGCGTTCGTCGTCAATAATCAAGATGTTTTGTTTTTTATCTTCCATTAGCAATTTCTAATAACAAACGATTAAAGGTCAAAGAACGTGCCACTAATATTAAAGTAGAAAACATTAGTATCGACAGTCGATAGAGGTTGTAACAGATAAATAAAAACTCTAACATCAACCTATTGACGTTTGTCCATTTCATTATGAAATGGACAAACACCCATAATTTCATTTTGAAATGCGATAACGATTACGGAAAAATAAGTTAATCTTGGTGGGGTTCCAGATTATATTTTTTAATTTTGCGCCATAGCGTACTTGTCCCAATCCCTAGATCTTTTGCTGTTGCGATTTTATTCCACCCGTTCTTTTCCAACCTTTTTAGGATAGTCTCTTTCTCAACTAATTCCATACTGGTGTTATTCTGTTCGGGTCCATCGGTAAAGATTTCGATACCGTGACTCTGTAATTCAAGAGGAATTTCATTAACAGTTATGTAATCAGATTTCGTCAATATAACAGCTCGTTCTATGATGTTTTCGAGTTCTCTCACATTGCCCGGCC
>JAQUKI010000165.1 GCA_028719225.1 Fidelibacterota bacterium
ACTGATGACATCGCCGCGTGAGCGATCGTAATGCGAGGCGATATTGACGACCTGCCGGATGTTTTCGATCATATCCGGAGTTACGCCATCCTCGACAATAATACTGATCTGTTGCCGCTTGATAACAGGGATTGGTGCGGACTGTTTTTGAACAGAAATTTTAGAATCCGGCGCTTCCTTTAATTCCTGATCTTCGGAAGGTTCTTCGATATTTTCAGCCGTATCGGAAGTCAGTTCTACCGCCGGTTGATTGCTGGGCGTTTCGTTAAAAGCCTCCTGCGGAATTTCAAAACCGGGCAATGGCAGAGAATAAGTTTGTTTGGCTGGTTTTTTCGATGTTGTGCTCATATCCGAAGGTAGTTGCGTATTCCGGACGCCCGTTTTCGATTTTTCTTTGGTAACGGATTTTTCGGACCTGGCATCCGCTTGTGATTGTGAAATCGTCTGAGTCTCCTGGGTTTGATCGAATTCGATATCGACATTCACATCGACGACGAACTTCATATCATCCATGAGTTTTTCCAGCGCGTCGGTAATCCGATCACGAAGATTATTTTCGACGAGTAGTTTTTGTGATATTAAGGAAACCTGATTATCCTGAGCGAACAGAAAAGTCAGTAACAGGCCGAGACATATCATTACAAAAACCGCTTTTTTTATCATCAGGTTATCATTTCTATCCATAACCTTTTCCCCTTTATCCTACTGTTAGGAAAAAAATCTCGACCCGTCGGTTCTGAGATTTTTTTTCATCTGTTGAATTTGCCTCATCAATTGTTTTCCCGGCGGAACGCGGTCGGGTGTCGGAGTATCCGACTGCCTGAAACCGGTTTGACGGGACGCCACGATCCGAAAAATAGCGAACGACCTGCGCCGCCCTTGCCGACGAAAGTTCCCAATTGGAGGGATACGTTGGCGATTTGATCGGATCGCTGTCCGTATGTCCTTCAATCGCGATAGGAAAAGCGGACTTGCGTATCATGACATCTAATTTATCAAGAATTGGAAAAATATTCGGATTAAGATCGGCGCTGCCGGATTGAAAAGAAATCTCGCTCGGAATTTTAATACAAACACCGCGCGGACTTGTCTCTACCTGAATGATATCTTTCAGTTTTTCCTGCTCAACAACTTTTACGACTTCCCTGAAAACTTCTGAGAGTGTATATGTCTTTGCCTTACCACCAGGGCCACCGCCAAGCGCATCGCCGACTGAACTACCAAACTGTTCCAGTTTTACTGGATCCAGTTTGGACATTGAAAACAGAAGCACGAAGAAGGTCATCAGCAGAGTCATCATGTCTGCGTAAGTTGTCAGCCAAGATTCTTCTTCTCCGCTGGATTCGGATTTGATCTTTCTTCTTTTATTTTCTTCAGCCATCGGTTACTTTTTTTCCTCGGGTCGTTTCCAATCACGCGGTCTCAGATAAGAATTCAGTTTTTCACG
This sequence comes from Fidelibacterota bacterium, assembly GCA_028719225.1. Lineage (GTDB taxonomy): Bacteria > Fidelibacterota > UBA2242 > UBA2242 > UBA2242 > 0-14-0-20-45-22. The sequence goes on from JAQUKI010000165.1 coordinate 1,448, forward strand.
GACGATCAAAGGATGTTTCCGTGCTTGCAATAAAACCGCACCTTCAATCAACATTGTTTGCTGTAAATTATGTCGATCGATTCGTGTTTCAAATTTGACTGCCATCGGATTGAAAATCAGGTTGGCGAGAATCGTACCGTAAAATGTCGTGATAATGGCGGCTCCCATTCCAGCGCCGAGTACTTTCATCGGATCGGCGCCGGATGCTGAAATATCAGCCATTCCGTAAAGCATGACGACCAAGCCAATAAGCGTTCCGACCATTCCAAATGCCGGTGAATATTTTCCCATCGTTTTAAGCACGTTCGCCTCGGCTTTTTCACGCAACGTCCTGTTTTCAATTCGGGTATCGAGAATATCGCGGATTTCACCGGGATTGTACCCGTCGATGACCATCTGGAGTGCGTCCTTAAGGAATGGATCCTTGATTCCGGGTAGAGATTTTTCGAGATCTTGCATACTTTTCCGGGCAATTGGAGCGAGATTGACAATCGTTTCCACTTCATCCGGCAGATTAATCTTATCTTTCTTAAAAACCATCATGACGGATTTTAGCAGGCTGAGTACGTCCTTAATCGAGAAACTGATCAGTGTCGCCGCAAGTGAACCTCCGCCGACGATGAGTAAACTCGGTAAATCGGCAAACATGCTAAAATTTGGTGTCAGTAGAAAAATTCCCCAGATGATGAGTCCGGTGCCGGTGAAAATTCCCAGTATTGTGGCTATATCCATAATTTAGACTTTACTCCTTTAAGTTTTGATCGCCAGCGCTTCGTAGTCTATTCTCATTCATCGCCCGTAAGATATTTCGCACATCGTCGTATTCCGGATCGATACGAAGCGCAAGATTCCAGTTGATCGTCGCCCGATCAATATCGCCGAGTTTGTAGTAAATCGAACCGCGCCGGGCATAAGCAAGTGCCAGATTCGGGTTAAGTTCTATCGCATTTTCTACTTCGACCAGCGCTTCTCGATAATCGCCGGAATAAAAGTATTGAAGAGATTTCGACAGATGTTTCAATGCCAGATTGATATTTTGTTCCATCGCATGTTTGGCAAGTTTGACGGTCCGAACAGAATCCTCAAGCATATTCGTTTTCTGACGAAGATTGGCGACCTGACTGGTCAGATACTTAATCTCAGTTTCATAAATATTCAGCGAGTCGCGTAACTTGGCGATCTCAAAATCTGCCGCTTTAAGAGTCGAATCGAGCCGTGCCGCAAATTGTTCTTCGAGATCAAGTACCATTTTCGAACCTTCATCGACCATTCCTTCGAGCATTTTCTTCCGTGTCTGTTCCGGCTTGATACGCGGTATCCGGAAGTCGAGGCCGATACTGATACTGGGCGCTTCCCGGATTTTGTCGGGATCGAAATTCTTAACGCCGAAATTATACAGGTAAGTCACGTTATTGATGCCAAAATTTATATGATAATCCTGCGTGATAGGAATACGGACGCCGAGATTCACGCTACCGCCGTCAAACTCACCGATGAGATCCACACCGCCCTGTTTCGCCATGATGGTCGTATGCATTAAAATTCCGGCAAAAACACCTGCCGTCGTACTGGAATCATCGCCAAAAGCCGTTGCCAACCCGCCGGTTCCAAATCCCATGTAAGTGAAGAGGCTGTTTTTTCCAAACTGTTTCTCATTAGCGATGACGCCGAAGATGGAAAGCGTCTGTGTGTCCATGTTCAGTTTTTTCTCGCCTTGTTTGAGTACCAGATCGTGAATACCTGCTGAAAAACTAATATCGCCGTAAGTAAAAAGTCGTTGTTGCAGATGAAATCCGAATTCGACCGGTTTTTCACCAATAATTCCCTGAACGGAGCTAAATCCGATTTTGAAAGAATTAGTCAAGTCGGTCTCGAAGAAGACGCCCTTGGTAAATAATGAGTCAGAAAAGCCATAAACGTCCGTCGTGAAACCGGTACGGAAAATATAAGGAGTGCGATAGATACTGCTGGTCGGTATCTTGATCATGTAGCCGGGATGAGAGAATCCGACGCGCGTGACTTGCGCATTGGATATCCCGACAGTGAGAAGAATAACCAAGCCTATAATTTTTAATCGTCTTATCATTTGACTCAACTCCGTTTATCTCACTCTTTCTGTTTCAACTGTTTCAGTTCGAGTTCTGATAGTTTGGCGCGTGGACTGTTGGGAAATCGATTCAGAAGTCTCGTAAAAAATGCCTCTGCCAGTTTCGTCTCGCCCGCTTTTTGATAGATCACCGCTGAAGCAAACAGCGCATCATCCAGCCACTCGGATAACGGATATTCTATAACCTTTTTAAAATACTCCAGCGCGAGATAATCATCACCGAGTTCGGTGTAACAATTCCCGATCCAGTAATAGGCATTCCCCATGATCTCGGAAGAAACGTCTGCGGACATTGTTTTCTGCAAGTAATCGACAGCGACCAGATAATTTTGATGATTGTAAGCGTCCAAACCCTTTTGGAAATATTTCTGGCCGTCTTTTCGGGAATATATTTTCGCCGGATTTGAAAGCGACGCATACGGTGACTGAAATAACCGGTTTTGCAAGGCAACAATCAGTTTTTTTAATGAATCTTGTTCCGCTTTCATTCTGTCCGAATCCGCTTTGAATTGTAAAAAAGCCAACGAAAGGGAGTCTAATTGGTTCTGTAGTTGAACCAAACTGAGGTTAGCAACGCCTTTCCCGAAGAGGGGGGTAGACTCCCTCGCTGGCTCTATACTGATTCCAAGATCGTACAACGGTACAGATTTGCGCGCGTTCACTGTTGTATCGGGTTCAGTCGGATGCAAATATACGGGTATAGTAATCATCACAAAAACAAATTTCGTAATTCTCAAAACTTTTCCTGAGTCGTCAAATACTGTTTGGCTTTCGGTACGAGATCGCTCGCAGGGAAACTTTTCTCCAGCAGTTTAAACGAATCGACTGCTTTGGCCTTTTTCCCCATTTTCAGATAACTCATGCCTATTTTAAAGAGCGCAGCATCAGATTTATTACCATCACCGAGCCCGGATACTTTTTGAAATGCGACGATCGCCTCGGAATAATTGTCAAGTGAATAGTAACTTTCACCGATCCAGTACTCACAATTATCGGCAAGCGCATGTGTTGAACTGATCGATAAAAGAGTTAAAAAGTCTTTGATTGCGCCCTTGTAATCACGGTCGAAGTACAAATTCAAGGCGGCGTTATATTCTTCCCGATAATCGTTATCGTTGAATGGCAACGGTGTCGCTTCCGAGGAATCGACTGGCGTTTCCAAATCCTGAATCGTTTTGACCACTTCCTGAGATACCTTTTTTTCGTCTTCGTAGGCTTTTAGAATGGCTTTCAGATTCGCGATCTCGTCCTGTTTGGCTTTCATGGAATCTGCTAAACTCTGATTGTGAGATTTGATGTCTTCCATCTCGGTTTTCAGATTGCTCATCTCGGCTTCCTGAATAGTCATTGCCGATCGGAGTTCAAGTACTTCGACGGATTTCTGTTCAACTTCCGAGCGTTTTTGCTGGAGTTCCGTATTTACATCAGGTTTAGCCTGTGACTGCTGAGCCTGAAGCGAGATCATCGATGCCAACAGAGTAAAACAGATCGGAAAAAATGACCGGGTTTTCACTTGTACTGCTCCCACTCAATGGAATAGGAATATCCGATAAACGCGCCGAACGACTTCTGAATGATTAGTTGAAAAGTTCCGGAAGCTCCGGGAAGGAGCGAATTGTTCGTCGTGATTCCAGAACCTTCGAAAGTATAGTAACTGCCTTCCACGAAAGCCGTCTTGGTATCGGTCTCACCGCTCCAGTTCTTCCGAAAAATGAAGTTAATCTTCACAAAATCGGCACGCCGGCTACCGATATTTTTCACTTCGCCAGTAAAAATCGTGTTCCCTGTGCGATCTTTGTTCTCTTTAACATTCCCGATCAACACACAATTGGCAATTCTTGAAGGTGAGTCGGTTAGTTTAGACGGCTCACCGGTTTGCGTAGTATAGGTCGGTGGAACGATCTGAGGAACGGGTGAACTTGACTTGATGTCCACCGCGACTTCATCGGGTAGATATTGATCGGTCGGTTTTTCCGGAACGTTTGTGATAACGCGGACAATATTCGGTTTTTGCAAAACGATATATCCGATGACCGTCTCGATCTTCACGATTTTTTCATCCTGATAGATGATTTTT
>JAQUKI010000166.1 GCA_028719225.1 Fidelibacterota bacterium
TGCTCAGCCGGATCCTTGCGGGCAACGTCAAACTGACGCTTAAAACGATAACGAAGATGGAAACGATGTTGAATACTGACATCATTTCAGTAAAATCATCCAAATTGGATTCGGAACATCCGGTTAAGTCTCGGTCGGATGTGAGAAAAAAGATCAGAATATACAATTCCGACGAATCGGCGGTTCCTTCAATAGCCGCAGAAGAAAAAGCGAACTATTCCAAGTGATGATAGCCACGAAGACTCGAAAGCACGAAGAAAAGGTAGAGGTAGAGAAACGGACGCAGAAGGACGCCGATCTATTTTGAAATGGCTTCTTATCCGCGTTAATCCGCGGCCAAAATTACCTTCTCAAACCGAGATGAACGTATCCAACTGATCGGCGATCTGGCGGATCATCTCGATCCTTGTGCGATGCGGGAGGAATGCGCTCTTGAATCCGCTGATGATGATTTCCTTATAATTGCGGACATTGAAATTGAAATACTCATGCGCCAGCATGTATTCTTTCGTCAGCGTCGTGTTGGAGATCAGCCGGTTGTCGGTGTTCAGCGTGACGCGCAGACCGTAATCGAAGTAAAACTTGAATGGATGGGTTGCGTAACTTTTTACGCTTCCGGTGTGAACGTTACTCGTTAGGCACATTTCGAGAGCAATGCGGTGATCGTTGATATAGTTGAGCAGGTCGCCGTCTTCTTTGAGTCGGACGCCATGTCCGATGCGATGCGCGCCGCAGTAATGAACCGCCTGATGGATCGATTCCGGGCCATAGTCTTCACCAGCATGAAGTGTTGTGTTGATGTTGTTTTTCAGGATCAGGTTAAATGCATCGCGATGGTCTTTGGCCGGGAAGTTTTCTTCGACTCCTGCAAGATCGAAACCGACAACGCCACGGTTCTTGAATGCGACAGCAAGTTCGGCAAGCTGATATGAAATTTCCGGCGAGATGCTCCGAATTCCGCAGATGATGACGCCGGTCTTGATCTTGAAATCTCTTTCCGCCATTTTCAAGCCTTTAATAACGGCATCGACGGATTCCATCGTCGTCATTCCGCGTTCGTTATGAAGAATCGGCGAGTAGCGTACTTCAATATAAAGCGTATTTTCGCGACTGGCGTCTTCGGCAAGTTCATAAGCGGCGCGGGTCAAGGCTTCCGGCGTCTGCAGAACGCTCAAGGTGATGTCGAACATCTTCAAATATTCCGGAAGCGTGATACTTGGACCTGTCACACTCACCATTTTAAGTAGAATGTCGCGATCGCGTGTCGGTAAAGCGACATTATCTTTTTCGGCGAGGTCGAGAATGGAGTCTAACCGTAAAGAACCGTCGAGATGACAATGCAGTTCCGTCTTCGGAAGCGTACGAATAAACTCTTCGGTAATTTTGATTTTTTCAGTCATGGTTTCACATCTCTATAAATTTTGCTTTTTTCAAAAGGCTGAAGAATATTCCGATGCGCTCGTTCAACGATGGGTATTGATTGCCGAGTTCGGATTCGATTTCGTCGGCAATTTGCCCGGCATTTTTCGAGCCGTCGATCTTCTTCCAAACGGAAGAACCCAGCATATCGAGTTTGATGTGGAAGTAGGGATTTTTCATTCTTGGCGTGATGAATTTCCGCCCGAATCGGCTGGGGAATTTCGGTTGTAAAAGTGTGATGTTTCCATCGTTTCCGTCTTCGGATTGTACAAGAGGGCGAGGAATCAGATCATAAAGATTGATATTCGATGCCTCGCCCTGTTGTTTTTGTTTCAAAATAACGATACACTTTCTTTTACATGACCGCGGACGGCGGCGCCGGTTCGTCGGCTTTCCCCGCATTTTTCAACGGGATTTTTACCAACACATAACCGACAACGACGAACACTAACAGGCTGACTAAGAACGACGGATGCTTGAAGATCACCGGCGTTCTCCATTCGAGCACCGCGAATAATGCGAAAAGCAACCCGATCAATGCCTCACCCGCGATGAGTCCGGAAGCCAGCAAGACGCCGTTGTTTTCCGTTCGGGCTTTCTGTGCGTCGTTCAGTTTTCTCTTTTCAGCAAACTTGTCGACGATTCCTTTGATCAGACCGCCGATAAAGATAGCAAAAGAGGTTTCCAGCGGCAAATACATACCCACGCAAACCAGCATCGGGCTTTTCACTTTAACTAAAATCAATCCAACCGCCATGAGAATACCGACGATGATCAGCGGCCATGCCATATCGCCGGCCACGATTCCTTTGGCTAAAATCGCCATCAGACTCGCCTGTGGCGCCGGGTAAGCTTTTCCGCCGAGACCGGTTCCGCCCATATTGATGTCGCCCTGATGCAGGATCAATAACGGGAAGAACATGACGGAGGCAGAGACTAAAATTCCAAACATATCGCCGATCTGCATCTTCCACGGCGTACCACCGAGAATATGTCCGACTTTCAGGTCTTGCAACATCTCGCCGGCGACAGCCGCGGCGACACAAATTACTGCCGCAACACCCAGAACAGCGGCGACACCCGACATACCTTTAACGCCAAGCGCAACCATTAAAAGCGCCGCTATAAGCAATGTCGAAATCGTCAATCCACTGATCGGATTATTACTCGAACCGATGAGTCCGACCAAATTTCCCGAAACCGCTGAAAAGAAGAAACCGGCGACGATCATTACAATCGTGGCAACCAACGCGCCGGTAAAATCCTGGCAGAAGTAGTAATAAATGACGAATGTCGCAACGGCGGCAAGAAGAATTCCGATAAATACCCACTTGAAGTTCATATCCTTATCGGTGCGGGCTTCCTGAACCTTCGATCCTTTGGTTGATTTCCGGACATCGCTGACCGCCCGGCCAAGACCTTTGCTCAGGTTCTTACGCATTTTATAAAGAGTATATGCAGCGCTCATCAACATACCGCCGATGGCAATTTTTCGGACGATGCCTCTCCAGACATCATTTCCGGCATCGATCCACGATTCCTCTTCGAGGGAACTATATTCGGCCACAATTGCCGGATCGGTTTTGGCATTTGCGGTTTCCATAAAAGCGCCTGTCTTCATCACAACTTCATCATAAATCGCCTGCTGTTCCGGCGTCATCTGTTTTTTGTCGAGATTCGTCAGCAAAACCGAAACGCTTTCCTTCGTTTTCTTATCGATCTCTGCTTGTGTGTAAGCCGGATTCTGACTTTGAACGGTGAGTTCGACACGTGCCGATAAATTTTCACTAAAAATTTTATCATGAACTCGCTCTTGAACGTTGATCTGCGGTCCAAGGAAGAACAACAATGCCGGAACGAATAATCCCCACGCCAGCAAACCGCCGGTGAAGTTCAGCGCCGAAAGATTCGGCCCGATAATATAACCGACGCCCATGTAAGCCGGGCTGACGCCGGGCGTGCTGAGTACCGCGCCGCCGCCGGTCTGGACGATATCTTTACCGAGTCCGAGTTTTCCCAGTGAAAAGTGGACGAATTTCTCCCAGCTTGTTGCGAAAAATTGTACCTGTTTTAATATCTGAACCAGCGCGCCGAGGCCCATAGCCCAGAAAAGATATTTGGCGCCGCTCTTGCCGGAACGTCCGGCTTTGTGAATTTCAGCCGCCGCAACTGATTCCGGGAATGGCAGGTCTTTGTCTTCGACCATTACGCGGCGGAGGATCGAAACGAACAGAATACCGACGATGCCGCCGACGAACATGATCGCAGTTGCAATCATGTAGTTCTTAAATGTGAAAAAGTCTGTCCAGACACCGGCAATCAAGAAAGCCGGAATAGTGAAGATCGCTCCGGCGGCTACCGACTCGCCGATCGAACCGACGGTTCGTGCGAAGTTTTCCTCCAGAATCGTCCCCTTCATCAATTTCAGTACAGCCATACCGATCACCGCAGCCGGATATGTCGCCGCAATCGTCATTCCCGCCTTCAAGCCGAGATATGCATTTGCCGCGCCGAGGACGACGGCCATGACCAAACCGAGCAACAATGCGCGTAGTGTGAATTCTTTCATGTTCGACTCTGCTGGAACATAAGGTCTGAATTTCTGATCGCTCAAGGTTTCCTCCTTATTTTTTCATCTATCGATTATACTGTTTTTTCATAACGACGGAAACTAAGGAATGAGATGTAAATAGTCAAGGAAAAGAACAAGCCGAAATGGTTCCGAGTTCAAAGTTCCGAGTTTCACGAAGCGTGATCTTCGATTCGTGTTCCGGATTCTATCAACATAAACGACCTATTCTACACAATTAACCTCCTCCAAAGAGAGAAGCCCTCTCCGATTGCTCGAAAAGGGCTTCCTGTAGAAAAGAACGAAAGGGTACTATTTCATGAATACCATCTTCTTGGTCTGCATGAATTTTCCAGCCTGAATCCGATAAACATAAATACCCGTGCTGACCGGGCTGCCGAATTTATCAGTGCCGTTCCACTGAATGGTACGATAACCGGCGTCTTCGGTCTTATTGACCAATGTGACGATTTCCTTCCCGAGGATATCGTAAATCGTGATCTTGACCATCGACCGTTCCGGAAGGGCATAAGCGATGTTCGTGATCGGATTGAATGGGTTCGGGAAGTTCTGCGCCAGTTCAAACTTGGTTGGCAGTTCGGCCAACTTGTCGACGGCGAGAATTGATGAAACGACTACATTACTCTCATAGGTCGCAGAGGCGTTTCCGTTATCCGTAACCGTCAGTTTGACGTTATACGAATTGATAGCCGTATAGATATGAACCGGGTTCTTATCGGTACTGGTTACACCATCGCCGAATTCCCAGTTCCAGCTGACGATTGCGCCTTCGGGATCGGCCGCGTCGTTCGATTCATCGACGAACGTCACGGTGTTGTTATCCGCATTGGCGCTGAATTTAGCAACCGGCGGATCGTTGACAGGTACGATGACGAAGGTGGTTTTGAGAGAATCGATCGCTTCGCCATTTCTACCGACATAGAACATCACAGTCGTCTGTCCCCAAGTATCCGGGCTCATCGGTTCGAGTTTGATCCGATTGGTTTTTTTCCTCACTGTGATCTTAATCTTGTTGTCTTTGTTCTTTGCCCAAACGTACAGATCCTTGTCCATTCCGCCGACACCGGCTGCCATCTTCAGGGTGTTGAGAGTCAGCGAATCATCCTCAAGGAAAGTGTACTGCTGTTGGACACCGGTGACGAACTTCGGTTCAGCCATAACCCGAATAACGATCTTAGCGACGTCAACGTCGTATTCGTCGGTTAGTCCATATCTCATTACATCTAAACCGTCATAATTTAACGGGGCGACGTAATAAATTGGGAAAGTCTCCTCATCGTATTTTTTCTCCGGATTCCAGACACCCAGAGTCTTGATGGAGCCGTAAAGCGGATCGGAAACATCATAGATGTAGAGTTCGTCATTATCTTCATCATAGTCGTTTTCGAGGGCGGCATCCATCAGGTGGAATGCATTGATGATGTCTCCCGAAACGATGTTAATGGTATCGTTGACGGCTTTCGGAGCACGGTGCAGAACCTCGAAGAAGGTTTTCTGAACGACACTGTTATAATCCCACCAATTCTGATAATTAAACTCGTACTCAAGCATTGTCCGCGCGACGAAGTTACCGGGTTTGAATCTGTCCATA
>JAQUKI010000167.1 GCA_028719225.1 Fidelibacterota bacterium
CCAGACAAACGCCGCCAATAAAGCAATGCTTGGTGCTGCGTCCAGCGCTGTGGTCAATTTCTCAAACAAGGTTAAAATCATCGATATTCTTTCTATCCGTCACTAAATCAATCCCGTTTTCTCTAAATAATACTCCCGTAAATGATTCCTGTTATTGTCGCCATCACGATGACCAATGAAACATACACTACGGTTTTCTGCGTTCCGATGACACTTTTAATAACCAACATGCTCGGTAATGAAAGCGCCGGCCCGGCCAGTAATAGTGCAAGCGCTGGTCCTTTTCCCATTCCGTTCGCTATCAAGCCCTGTAAAATCGGGACTTCGGTCAACGTTGCAAAATACATAAAAGCGCCGGAAAGTGCCGCAAAAAAGTTCGAAAATATTGAATTTCCGCCAACCAACCTGACAATCCAGCGATTTGGAATGATTCCCTGTCCACCATCCGGCGAACCCAGAAGGAATCCAGCGAGCAACACACCCGCTCCGAGAAGCGGTAAAATCTGCTTGGCAAATCCCCATGACGAGCCCAACCATTCTTCCGGCTCGCCGGGTGAAAATGATAACAAAACACTCAAGGCAAATACACCCGCAGTAAAAGCGATCATCGGTTGGTTGGGCAGAAAAACAGCCGATAAGATCACAGGCAGAACCGCGATACCAACCCATAACGGTTTGATTTTCAGAATGAAGATCAATGAAATCACGAAAAGAATTCCAAGAATTCCGGTGATGAGCCATTTATTTGACCAGATCCAAAACCATGCGCCGGTCGTGACATCCGGTTTTCCCCAATTGACGAAAACCAGAATCGCTACCAAGACAAAGAAATGATATGCCGTCTGCCAGATCGGACGTTTTTCTTCCGGCTCCGGCGTCGCCAATTGCGCAATGGCTTTTTCCTTTTCTTCTTTCCGATAGATAAATTCCATGATGAGACCGATCACAACGCTGAACGAAACCGCTCCAATCACCCGTGCAATGCCGAGTTCCATTCCAAGAATTCGTGCCGTTAAAATGATCGCCAGGATATTGATCGCCGGCCCGGAATACAGAAAAGCGATTGCCGGTCCCAATCCCGCACCGCGCTTATAAATTCCCGAAAACAACGGCAGAACCGTGCAAGAACAGACAGCGAGAATTGTCCCGGACATCGACGCTACTAAATATGCAACCCATTTCTTCGCCGCCGCGCCGAGATATTTGATAACGGACGCCTGACTGATAAAAACCGAGATCACGCCTGCGATGAAAAACGCCGGAACAAGACACAAAAGCACATGCTCACGCGCATACCATTTCAGTAGCGCGATCGATTCGTAAATCGCGCCCATGAAACGAGAATTCCCAACCGGCAAATTATATATAACGACGAAAATTCCGAGTATCCATAACAGTTTTTTATATTCTTCCTTCCAGTTCATGAAAACTTCCTACTCTAAATTTTTGATAGGATGACAAATACAGTTCCGATCGACGGTCTTCAATTTTTCCATATCTCTCAAAGCTGTATCATCCATCAACGACCATTTCTTCACCAACGTTTTAATTTCATTGATCTGTTGTGAACACGAATCGCTTAATCGGTAATTCACCCACTTACCGTCTTTTTCATCGACGATGAATCCGGCTTCGCGGAGAATCGACAGGTGTTTTGAAACAGTCGATGTTGCCAGATTTAGCACTTCGGTCATCTCACAAACACAGAGCGGTTTGGATTCCAGCATCAATAGAATTCTCAGCCGGTTTTCATCCGACAATGCCTTGAATATTTTTGTCATTTCATCCATATGTCACTCCAAAATTGCTCATCATTTCGATAAGCGGCGAAATGTAAGTAAGCGTTTTTTTACACACAAGGAATATTTCGTCATCCGACGAAACGTTTTTATACTCTTGCCAATTGCCGCCGGAATTCCTATTTTTCATAACAATTGACAGAAGGAACGACATGACGACTGCACCAGACATCATAGACTTTGAGATCATGCTTCAGACGCTGAAATTCGCTACACGGCAGATAGTATCGGAACTCGACCGCGATCAGCTGGCTTTTCAGGCGCTGGACGTGATGGCCGATTTCAGCCAAACCAATCGCCTCTCGATTTTTATTTTAGATGATTTGAAAGAGACTGCGCTATTGATCGGTTCGTTAGATAGAGGCAGATTCGATCTGACACCGCTATCGATCAAAATCAGCGACTCGCCGTTTCATGAAGTTCTCGAAAACAAACACCTCGGGATTTACGAGCCGGAAAGCGATGACTCGGCCGTTAGGCCGGCTTATACAACGGTCGATCACCCGGAAAAATGTTTCTGCCTGCCGCTCATCGGTACCAAAAACAAGGTACTGGGTTTTGTTTGCTTCGCGAAGTCACTTGAAAATCCGCTTCAGAAAATTCAGCAGGAAATCCTGACCGTTTTAACGACGATGATCGCAACGGCGCTGGAAAACGCCATGCTGTTCCATTTAGCGACGCTGGATGGATTGACCGGTTTGTATGTAAGACGTTACTTCGACATCCGTCTTCAGGAAGAACTCGCCCGCCTAAAACGCGCCGACGGGGATTTGGCGATTCTGATCACCGACATCGACCATTTCAAGACATTCAACGACACTTACGGTCATCAGCAGGGCGATATTGTCTTACAGGAGTTGGCGCAAATATTTAAACAGACCGCCCGGAAAGACTTAGATATTGCTTGCCGATATGGCGGCGAGGAATTCGTCGTCATCCTTCCGGCAACGAATCTCGAAGGCGCGATCGTCTTCGGTGAACGCCTCCGGAGTCGGTGCGAAGCGCATCCTTACCCCGGTCAGGATAAGCCGCTTCGAGTCACCATCAGCGGCGGTATTGCCGCGATCAATTCCAAAAATCTCGTCTCGCGCGAAGAACTGATCAAAATTGCCGACCAACACCTCTACGAAGCGAAGGAATCAGGCCGAAACAAGATAAGGTTCTAACAAGAAGTTTGTTAGGTCTATTTCTTATATCGCACTCACCACTCTCCTAAAATGGTACCCGTAGATCGCCATAGTGATCGCAGTTGGGAATTTGCGCGGATAGCGTAACAGCGTCGAGAAGAACAACCGCCAGTAATAACGCCGGCCTTTTTCCAGCACACCCAGTTTCCAGATGGACTTGAAGAGCGCGCCAATGTCATTAGGCGTCAGTCCGCCACTGCTCTTTTCCGGAAGTCGGTATTCTTGCAGAAAGGTTTTCACCCGTTGATAGTAATTGGGTTGAGCATAGATAAACCGCAACAACGAGACATAGCCGTTCATCAGCAGTTTATAGTTCATCTTCGGTATAAAATTGATACTACCGTCTACGTTGTTCCCGTTGAAAAGATTCAACAGACGGTGTTCATCTTTGAGACGGTCATAGAGCCGGCTGCCGGTCGGCGCATTTAACAAACCGACCATGGCGGTGACGACGCCGCTTTTCTGGATCAGGTTGATCTGGGCGTCGAAAATATCCGCCGGGTCGTTATCGAAGCCGATGATGAAACCGCCGGAAACACGCAGACCTCTATTATGCAATTGTTTGATCGAAGCGACGATATCACGCCCGATGTTTTGATATTTTCCACACTCGGTCAAGCTATCATGATTGGGCGTCTCGATCCCGATGAAAATGTGCTCGAATCCGGCGGCGACCATTAAATCGATCAGTTCATCATCATCGCAGATATTGATCGACGTTTCCGTGCCGTAGGAGAAGGGATAATTGTGTTCTTCAGCCCAGGCAATCATGGCAGGTAAAATTTCCTGCTTCAACTTCTTGCGATTGCCGATAAAATTGTCATCGACAATAAAGACACTTCCATGCCAGCCGGATGCGTAAAGTGAGTCCAGTTCTTGGAGAAATTGCTCACGACTCTTTGTGCGGGGATTTCGCCCGTTCAGGACGGTGATACTGCAGAATTCACAATTGAATGGACAGCCGCGCGAATACTGCAGATCCATCGCGGCGTATTTGCTTTGATCCAGTAAGTCCCAGCGCGGGATCGGCGTCAGTGAAATATCCGGGAATTCCGTTGTCTGATAGATCGGTTTCGGACAGCCGTTTTCGAGGTCTTTCAAAAACAGTGGTAAAGTGATCTCGGCCTCATTCAGGATGAAGTGGTCGACGCCAAGAATATGCTCGTATTCCATCGTTGCCATCGAGCCGCCGGCCACGACTTTAACGTTCAGTTCGTTACAATGGCGGACTACTTTCTGGAAAGATTCGAGGTGGATATTCATCCCGCTGAGGAATACAAAATCTGACCATAGAATATCTTTATCCTTAAGCGTGGTAATATTTAAATCGATGAGTTTAATGTCCCAATCGGCGGGTAAAAGACCGGCGACGGTAATCAATCCGAGCGGAATTTCCGAACTCTTTTTAGAAACGAACCGAATGGCGCTTTTAAAACTCCAGAATGTATCGGGGGTCTGCGGATAGACCATCAAAATTTTCATACGAATCTCCCTTCAATGGATGCTTTGTTCAAATCCTTCTTCTTTCAAACCGGCAAAAGTGTTTGATTTCTCTCTGCCTTTGCCTATTATTAGTTTATGAAAAATGTTAATTCAGTACTGTAAAACTATTGTAAAAGATGAGCAACTTCGGTATTGAGCATGCATAAAAAATATTCTCTGGCGAAATATATTGTCATCTTTGTCTTCGTACAATTGACTTGGTTGGCCGTGATGGGTTTATGGATCGCCCGCTATGTGGTCAGCCATGTCACATTCAGAGAAATCGGCAGGCGTTATGCAATTCAGATCGAATCCGGCGCCGATGTTGCAATGCTCGTGATCGGATTGGTATTGATCGCCGGTGGAGTAGCCGGTATCTCGATCATGTTCCGTTACCTGAATTTGCAGTTCCGGCAAACCCGGTTATATGACAATTTCATTGCCAGCATCACGCACGAACTGAAAACGCCTTTGGCTTCGATCCGGCTGTACATCGATACCTTAGACCGCTATCCCGATATTACGCTGGAACAAACGAAAGAATTCCTCACGCAGATGCGGCGCGAAACTGCCCGACTGGACCGCATGATCGGTTCTGTGCTTGAAGTCGATCGGCTGGAGAGCGGATGCGCCCGTTATCATTGCACGATTCTGGAAGCGGACGAAACGTTGAAATCCCTGTTCGAGGAACTGCGTCTGCAATTCTCGTTATCGCCGGAACAAGTGCGGGTAACCGGTAATCTGCAATCTCAGATCGTCCTCGATGCGACTGCTTTGCGCATTGTTTTTGAAAACCTGTTTGAGAATTCCCGCCGATATACGGCGGACTCGGTGCGAATTGAAATTTCTCTAACTGAAACCGGCAAGAGCATTTTAATCACAATCCGCGATCACGGCGCTGGTGTGCCGCATAAAGAGTTAAAGAAGGTTTTTAAAAAATTCTATCGCGTTACCGATCCGCAGATTCCAAGTGTCAAAGGTACCGGCCTGGGGCTGTATTTAGTCAAAGGCATCATCGCTTTTCACGGCGGCGAGATTCGCGCAGAACTACCGACTGACGGGAAGGGACTGATCATGCGGATCGAATTGCCTGCC
>JAQUKI010000168.1 GCA_028719225.1 Fidelibacterota bacterium
TCAGCCGCGATTGCCGCGCTGAAATTGCTTGACCGGAACGAACCGGCATCCATTTTCACCGATAGCGAATATGTCAAACTCGGCATCACCCGATGGCTAATAACCTGGAAGATGAAAGGCTGGAAAACGGCCAACAAACAAAACGTCAAGAATCAAGACCTCTGGCAGGCTCTCAACGCCTTGAATCATTCTGGAATTATATGGAAATATGTTGCCGGTCATTCGGGAAATGATTACAACGAACTCTGCGACAAGATCGCCAAAGGAATGATCGACTCACAAGGCCGGGAAACCGACCTGTTGAAATAAATTTTATAAACTCAGTTTGACGTATTTGGCGATGATCGTTTTTTGTCCCGCTGACCGAAACATGATGTGAAGTTTCGCATTCGGTCCGTAGCCATCTATACCAAAGACTTTTCCCGCCCCAAAAATCTGATGCGTGACAATCGATCCGATCTGAATTTGTTGGCTGGTTTCCGGTGCGACAGACGATTGTTCGGGTGTTTTAATTGCATCGACATCTTTTCTAAAATAGGATTTGCGCGGTTGACGACTGGCGGAAATGACGTTTTCCTTGCTGGATTTGACCTGAATGAGTTCTGCCGGGATTTCGGAAAGAAAGCGCGATTCCGATGAATACTTGGTTTCACCGGCATATGTGCGCAATTCCGAACATGAAAGATATACTTTCTCCTTCGCACGTGTCAGCCCGACGTAGAAAAGCCGCCGTTCTTCTTCAATGCTTTTTTCTGCCATGTCGCGTTCCATCGGCAAAAGTCCCTGATTGAGTCCGCAGATGAAAACGACAGGAAATTCCAATCCTTTCGCGCTGTGTAAAGTCATGAGCGAAACGGCATTTTTCGTGTCTTCCCATGAATCGATCTGAGTGTTCAGCGCGACTTTTTCCAGATAGGATTCCAGCGTCGGATTTTGTTCGTCAGAACAGAATTTTGAAATGTCGTTAAGTAATTCATCAACATTCGCTAACCGCTCCAATGCCTCCTCGCCGCCAATTTCTTTAAAATACTCCCTGAGTCCGAGTTCGAGAATGACGATTCTCGACCATTCCTCAAATGAAAGAGTCGTAAGACTGGACTGGATTCGCTCAACCATTTGATAAAATTGCGCCAGCGCCTGAATCGATCTCGGACTGAGTTCAAAACTATCCAATTGCGCCAGCGACTCGTATAAAGATAAATGATTCTTTTGGGCAAATGCCTCGACGTAATCGAGCGTTGTTTTACCGATACCTCTCGGCGGAAAATTGACGATACGTTTGAAACTGACGTCGTCTTTTGGATTGCAGAGCAGATGGAAAAAAGCCAGTGTGTCTTTGATTTCTTTCCGGTCGTAAAACTTGACACCACCGACGAGAACATAGACAATGTTATTTCGGCGGAGAATATCTTCCAGTACGCGGGATTGCGCGTTTGTCCGGTATAAAATGGCGAAATCCTTGAATTTCCGCTTGGCGTGCAGAATTTCAACTTTAATGTCGGACGCGATGCGCGCGGCTTCGTCGTATTCGTCTTCCGCCATAATTTTACTCAGCGGCTCGCCTTCTTTGTTCTCAGACCAAAGCGTTTTTTTCGCCCGATGAATGTTGTTGGAAACGACGGCAGAAGCGGCTTTGAGAATCGTATTCGTCGAACGGTAATTCTGTTCCAGTTTGAAAACTTTCGCTTTGGGAAACGCATCTTCGAACCTGAGAATATTCTCGATGTCGGCGCCGCGCCAGCTGTAAATACTTTGATCGTCATCCCCGACGACGCACACGCGCCGGTGTTTTCTCCCGAGCATGTCCACGAACATAAATTGCGGTTTGTTCGTATCCTGATATTCATCGACGAGGATGAATTTGAACTTACGCTGGTATTTTTCGAGAACTTCCGGATAGGATGAAAATATCTTGAGAGGAAAAATGAGCAGATCGTCGAAATCCAGCGAATTCGCCTGCTTCAGCGCATCCTGATAATGAGGATACAGTTGCTTGACCAGTAAATCCGGTAAAATTCCTTTTCGCGGTTGATAAGATTCCGGTTCGATCCACTTGGATTTCAGGCTGGAAATTTTTGAGAGAATATTTTGCGGCGTGATGCCCTGTAGAACAATCGATCGTTCCGCGATGACTTTTTTCATAAGCGAAAGTTGGTCAGATTCATCATAGATTGTAAATCCGGTCGTGAAACCCAGCGGTTCGATTTCGCGACGGAGAATTTGTGCGCAGATCGAATGAAAGGTGCCGATCGTCGCGGAACGCACTTTATTGCCGACATAATTCTCGATCCGCGAACGCAACTCCTTGGCGGCTTTGTTTGTGAATGTAACGGCTAAAATATGTTCCGGTGAAATGATCTGCTGATCGATGAGATAGGCGATTTTATGAGTCAACACCTTTGTTTTTCCGCTTCCCGCACCGGCAAAGATCAAAGATGGTCCGCCGACGTAAGCAACCGCTTTGGCCTGTTCGGGATTCAATCCGGCTAAAGGATTCAATTCTTTTTCCCCTTTGTTGATTCCAATTCCACCTGTTTCCGGATTCGCTGTAGTCTTTGTTTCGCCCGCAGAAAACTCTGGTAATCGGTGGTAAATGTATGTGTTCCGTCGCCGTTAGCGACCATGTAAATGTATCTTGTTCTCACCGGGAAAATCGCCGCGTAAATAGATTTACGTCCCGGATTGTTCACCGGCCCTTTCGGCAGTCCTTTATATCGATATGTGTTGTACGGGGAATCGATATCCAGATCGTTTTTATAAAGACGGCGCGGCCCATCCGGAATAATGTACTGGACGGTCGGATCGGATTCTAATTTCATACCGCGTCTCAGACGGTTGTAATAAACAGACGCAACGATCGGCCGTTCTTCATCAGTTTTACACTCGCCTTCGACGATTGACGCCATCTTTAAAACATCATGAAGCGACCGGCCGGATCTTTTAATTGCTTTTAATAAAGTATCGTCCACGACGTCATTAAATCGTTCGACCAGCGTAAATAAAATATCGTCAGCGATTTCCGAGTTGCTGAAATCATAAGTGTCCGGAAACAGATAACCTTCGAGGCTCGGAGCATGAATGTTCATGTCTTTTATGAAAGCCGGATCATTCACTTTTTGCATAAATTCGAGTGAATCCAGACCGATACGCCGGTTCAATAATGCCGCGATATTCCTTGCCTGATATCCTTCCGGAATCGTAATCCGTACGGTATGGATTTTTTTATCCGACAACGTTTCGATCAAACTGAGATATGTTCTGTTTTCCGCAAAACGATACCGCCCGGCGCGCAGAGATTTACTCCGATGCTTCATTTTTACGGCAATAATAAAGCCTCGCGGATAGTCAATGATCTGCTTTTCTGCAAGCAAATTCGCGATACCGGAAAGACTCGTTCCTTTGGGAATGGTAACGACTTTTCGGGCATTTTCCATATTAACTGGCAAATTGAGAATGGTAAAACCGGTGGCAATTAATATAACCAGTACGAGTGCGATAATCGATAATACCGTTTTATTTCTTGTGGTCTGACGTTTGGACAATTTTCGTTTCAGCTGTTTTCGTAAAGCAGTGAGTTTTTGATTCATATTTCCGGTAATTTAAGTCCGAAAAGGCATCGGGATGAATGTGAGCACAAAAATCGCCAGCGCGATGAGACCGATAGTAATTTCACGACGAGAAAGCGGCTTGTAGTCGTCTATTATCGGCGGATGTTTGACACGGATGAGAAAGAAAACAAGTGCCGCCCAAACGATCCAATTCACTGAAAAAATACCAAGTATCAGGATAGCGATAAGCGAACCGTATGCAACTTTTTGATACCATTTGCCCAAAAGCGCAAAGGCGATATGACCGCCGTCCAGCTGTCCGATCGGCAGCAAATTCAACATCGTGACTAACATTCCTATCCATGCCGCGAAAGCGATTGGATGCAACATGATATCTTGCGCTTCGGTTAATCCGGGATAAAGAATGGCGGTAGCGATTTTCATTAGGAGCGAGTTACCTAATGAAATGCCGTTAGTGTTTCCGATGTCGGTAACGGTCGAAAGTGACAATCCGATGAATAAAGCCGGCAAGGCGACAATAAAACCGGCAATCGGTCCGGCAGCGCCGATCTCGACCAATGCCAGCCGACTTCGGACCGGCGAACGCATTTTAATAAACGCGCCGAATGTACCGATGAATGTCGGCGCCGGGATGAAATAGGGTAACGTCGCATCGACGTGATGTTTCTTCGCTGTTAAGAAATGTCCCAGTTCATGTACTCCGAGGATCAGCATCAATGTCACTGAAAAGGGAATCCCTTTCCAAATCGTACCGATATTCTTGAACGGATCGACACCTTCCATTAGCGCGCCGGCGAGGATCGTCGTGAGGATCGTTGCCAGAAACAGGATTAGATGAATTGAAGGCCGTTTACCCGATTTAAAAACCGGTTTAATGATAAAGACATCAATTCCGTCCGATGATTTTTTCTTGATAGAACGGATCAGACGTCTCGATCTTCTTCGAACTTCTCTTAGCGTGATGCCGGAAAATAAACGGCCTTCTATCAGCAGATCTTTGCCCTCGTCACGTGCCCGAACGATCTGCATCCATTGACCGAGATGAAAAATTATTTCCTGTCGCTTATTTTCGTCCATGCGTCCTGTATTGTATCAATCATCAAATTGACTGAGTGAACTTACAATCCAATTGATCGGAAATCAAAGGTAAAAAAGATGCATTTTAATACCTTACCCGACCAAAAGTATTTGTTTTTTTGTAGGTATTCGCGTATTTTTGCGCCCGACAATTTTTTCAGAAGGTTATTAAATACTGAAGCGATCTTGATTGAAAAATCACAAAATATCATCCAATTACTTAAAAGCCGGTGGATGGCTGAAGGCGGATACGCTGAAATTCTTCACATCGCATTCCCGTTGATTCTAAGCACCAGCGCTTTATCGTTACAACAGTTCATCGATCGGTTATTTTTAACATGGCATTCGCCTGAAGCCATCGCCGCCGCGATGCCTGCCGGCCTTTTAAATCTTGCCCTGACAAGTATTTTCATCGGCACGGCGAGTTATGTAGGTACTTTCGTCGCTCAGTACACCGGTGCGGGTAACAATCGAATGATCGGCGTTTCTATTTGGCAGGGAATTTATATTTCATTGATTGGTGGATTGTTCTACCTGATTTTCATTCCACTTGCCAATCCAATATTTTCAGCGGTTCACCATGCGCCGCTGGTTCAGAACTACGAGACGATTTATTTCAAGGTGCTGACTCTTGGAGCTTTTCCGGCCATCGCCTCGTCGGCATTGACCGGATTCTATGCCGGCCAGGGAAAAACATGGCCGGTTTTGTGGATCAATCTGGTTGCCACAATGGTCAATGTGGTTGGCGATTACCTATTGATTTTTGGGAAATTTGGTTTTCCGGCGATGGGGATCAAAGGCGCCGCCATCGCGACCGATCTGTCGTTACTGACATCAACAATCCTTTTTACCGTTTTTATCTTTTGTTCTAAACAAAATTGCCGGCA
>JAQUKI010000169.1 GCA_028719225.1 Fidelibacterota bacterium
TGTATCCCGCGGAGCGCAGGAAATTTTAAACCTCTTCCCTGTCATCGAAATCCAGCCGCAAGAAGTCGCTTCGCTATGGAAGAATCCCAATTTCAGCCGCAATCACATATATAAAGTTGTTTTCAAAGAAGAACATATCGTCAAGCCGATCCGCTCCGACATGGCTTTCGATCTTCAGGATTATTACAAACACCCGGAAAAATACGAATCGAAATTCGAAGATTACATGCCCTATCTGACGGTCATCATCAACGCGATCTACTGGGATAAAATGTATCCGCGGTTGGTCACCAAGAAATATCTTAGAACGGCCGAAATCGAGAATCGCGTCCTTCCGTTGAAGTTCATCGGCGACATCACTTGCGATGTGGAAGGTTCGATCGAATGCAACATCGAGGATTCAAATCCGGGAAATCCTGTTTATGTTTATGAACCGATGTCGCAAACAATTCGATATGGTTATACGGGTAAAGGGATCGTCGTTCTCGCGGTCGATAATTTACCGTGCGAACTGCCGAAAGAATCTTCGGCTGTTTTCAGCAATGTTTTAAAAAAATTCATTCCATCGCTGGTCAAAACGGATTTTTCCGCTCAATACGATGCGCTTCAACTTTCGCCGGAACTGAAAAGAGCGACAATCCTGTTGAACGGCGAATTCACACCAACATTCAAATACATGGAAAAATTTGTAGTATAAACGTAACCGAAATGATAGAATTTTACAGTCAAACCGTTTATTTAGGAGGAAAATAGAATGAAGAAAGTTTTGGTTTTAGGGGCCGGTCTTGTATCGAAACCGTTAGTCAGATACCTGTTGGATGTTCCTGAATTCACCGTCAAAGTGGCGACACGCACCGTCAGCAAAGCGGAAAAACTAATCGACGGACATCCGCGCGGATTGGCACAAGAACTCAACGTCAACGATACCGATCAACTGAAAAGATTGGTCAAGGAATGCGATCTGGCAATTTCACTGCTGCCGTACACATTTCACGTTAAAGTCGCCGAAATGTGTATTGAATATAAGAAACATTTGGTCACCACTTCATATATCAGTCCGGCTATGAAAGCGTTGGATACGCAGGCGAAATCGGCCGGCATTCTGTTGTTGAACGAGATCGGCGTCGATCCCGGCATCGATCATATGTCCGCAATGCGGATCATTCACGGCGTCGAGAAAAAAGGCGGCAAGGTCGTCAGTTTCCGTTCCTTCTGCGGCGGTCTTCCCGCGCCCGAAGCGAACACCAATCCGTTCGGTTATAAATTCAGCTGGAGCCCACGCGGCGTATTAATGGCCGGCAGAAACGACGCCAAATTCATGGAAGACGGAAAGATCGTGGAAATTCCCGGTAAGAACCTTTTTAAGAACCATAAGCCGTTGGAAGTCGAAGGACTCGGAACGTTCGAAATCTATCCAAACCGCAATTCCCTGCCCTACATCGAGACCTACGGTTTGAAAGACATCAAGACAATGATTCGCGGGACGATCCGGAATATCGGCTGGTGCGATACGCTGTTCTGCATCGCCAAACTCGGCCTGTTGAGCGACGAAAAACGCGACGATCTGAAAGGCATGACCTTTAAAAAACTATTATTCAAACTTATCAACGCCGATTGCTGTGAATGTTGTTGCGATCCGCGTGCGGAATTAGCAAAATTCCTCGGCGCCGACGCAACCAAACAGGTTTTGGACAATCTGGAATGGTTGGGACTTTTCAACGATCAACCACTACCGGAAGCCGAACCGACGTTGCTGGATATCATGACGGCTCAATTCCTGAAACTCATGTCGTTCGGCGAAAAAGAGCGCGATCTGATCATTCTGATCCATGAATTCATCGCCGAATATCCGAATAACAAAAAAGAGAGAATTACTTCCACTCTGATTGACTTCGGAATTCCCGGCGGCGATTCTTCAATGGCGCGGACGGTCAGTCTGCCCGCTGCGATCGCCACGCGGATGATCCTTCAGGGCGAGATCAATCTGACTGGCGTTCACGGACCAGTTCTGCCGGAAGTATACAATCCGGTTCTGAACGAGCTCGAAAAGATGAACATTATCTGCAAAGAAAAAGTGTTCGCTCTTTAATTTTATAAACCAATCGACAGCCTGCCGGGATTGATGAAATTTCGGCAGGCTGTTTTATATTGCGAACAGGCATTCGTTTCACCGGTTTATTTGGGAACTTTTCGTTAGATAATTTTCTATAATTTGCCTATTATTGGATAGTAAATGAAGAGGTTGAAATGAATAAGAAATTTATCATCGATTTTCAGGAAAACGAAACCGTCTCCGGCTACTTTTGCGTCCTTACGAAGTCATTAAAAAAAACTAAAGACGGTAAGGATTATATCAGCCTCGAACTCACCGACAAAACGGGTAAAATCGATGCGAAAATCTGGGATAATGCCACTGAATTCAACGATAAATTCAACCCGGGCGATGCCGTCGCCGTTAAAGGACAGGTCGTTTCTTACAACGATCTGCCCCAGATAAAGATCGACCTGATTCGCCAGGCATCGGAAGAGATCGACAAATCACACGGTTTCGATCTCGCCGATCTGATCCCGACGACCCGTAAAGATATCGATCAAATGTGGAACGCCGTTCAGCAAACGATCGATTCGCTTGACGATGAATCGCTGAAATCGCTCGCGCGATCTGTTTACCAAAAATATGAAGTCCAACTGAAAAGACATCCGGGCTCGATGGTACTTCACCACGCGTATCTCGGCGGATTGCTGGAACATATTCAATCGATGTGCAATCTGGCCGTTCATGTCTGCGAAAATTATCCCGAACTCAACCGCGATCTTGTTTTAACCGGCATTTTACTGCATGACATCGGGAAACTCACCGAACTGAAATTCACGACGGTCGGCTCTTATTCCGACGAAGGTTATCTGCTCGGACACATCGTCATTGGAAGAGATATGTTGCGCGATGCGGCGGCGCAGATCGCCAATTTCCCGGAAAGACAATTACTGAAACTCGAGCATATACTTCTGTCTCATCACGGAAAATTAGAATGGCAATCACCACGCGAACCGCTCTTTCCCGAAGCTCTCATCGTTTATTACATTGACGAGATCGATACGCGACTTTTCCAGATGAACCACGAAATCGAAGTGGATAGTTCCGACGGAAACTGGACATCGCGGAACAATTATTTCAAAAGAAGTCTTTATAAAGGAGAATGATCTGAAATTTTATGGATAGACACACACAAAATATCGCATTCACCGGAATATTCATTGGTCTGATTTTAGGTATCGGATACGCCCTCGCCTTCATTCCAAACGTCGAACTTATCACTGCCATGATCTTTATGTCAGGCGTCTTAATGGGATTCAAACGCGGAATTCTGATCGGTTGTGTCGGAGAATTTCTATTTTCGGCGCTCAATCCGGTTGGTTCCGGAATTCTGTTTCCGCCCATGCTAATCGCGCAGGTCATTTCGATGGGAATAATCGGAGCCGCCGGCGGGATTTTCAGCGAATTCGTTCTTTCATGGAAGCCAAATCCAACCAAAGTGTGCTTCATTGCCTTGTTAGGCGTTACATTGACTCTCCTCTACGATATTCTCGTTTCAATCGCTTTTCCGATCTCTGCCGGTTTCAACCTCAAGGCGATCGGAGCGACGCTGATTACGGGAATCGCTTTCAGCGCCGTACATATCGTTATCAATATGCTGATTTTTATTTTCATCGTACCTGTTACTGCTCAAAAGGTTTATGCGGCAATTTCCTACTTTCACTCAGATGGAAAAAAATGACTAAACCTTCGCTTACCCGGCTTGTTTATCTATTTTCGACACTTTTAAGCGTCCAATCTGTCTCGTTCGCCCAAATGGGAACAGTACCTGATCTGATGCTGTATGACCGACTCTTTTCCGGTTCGAACTGGTTCTCGCTTCCAACGGACGATTACGGGACGAACGGCGCCGTTTCACTTTTAAATCTGCCGTCCGGCGCGACATCATTTCGCGTCAGCGGACTGAAAGTTGAAGATCCGTTATTCGGACAGTTGCCAACCTCGTGGTTTAATGTGAGACATTCCATTTTGAAATTCGACGAATCCAACAGATCGGCGACGTTCTCACCGGTCTTTTCCGATTCCAGTTTACTCGCGTCCGGATTTGATTATTATAAAGGCGATTACGGATTTCTGGATTTCACTCTTCATCTGAATGGCGGAATAGGAGACGATGTGCGTTGGCGATTCATCGGCGCTAACGCCGCGTACGACGGCGGATCCTATCTTCTTGGCTCTCTACCTTCTACTTACGGCGAAAGTGTGGCACAGTCGTTTTTATTCGATGTTCGGTCGCGACGAAATGGCTGGCAATTCGATTACAGCGCCTCGTATCAAAAATACATACCCGGGAAAACGACGCTGTCAGATGTCGGATCCGAAAATGGAATATCCTACCTGAACTGGTCTTATGGTGGAAAATTAAAAGAATCCCGAGCTGGCATGTCATTTTTTGCATCGAGCGGAACCGCATCGGATTCTTTTGCGATCGGCGCGCAAGTTTCATCGTTTCTATACGGCAATCACGCTTCGGAAGACAGTTGGTGGTACGACGCGACCGGTTATCAGTATTCCGGTATGATTATAAAAACTTTAAACAGCGGGAAAAACCGGCTCGTTTTTTCATTCGAACCGGACGTACAGAACGTCTATTCGGAATCGTTCGCATCACGTAAACTGACAACGTTAACAGGTAAAATCCGGTTAGAACGTCCATTCGGACGAACTTACATTTCCATAACGCCGGGTTTCGTGAATCATGAAGTGACATGGAGTTCAACTATCCGTCGAGATATTTCAGCGAGACTGGGATTTCAGGCAGAATTTCTACACGATTACGCATTTTATCCGAACATCTTCTTTATAAATCTCACCGACACAAGCCTGAACGAACCGCCCAAAGATGGATTTGGATTCCGGATCGCATCAATTTCGGCGAATTACAGTTCAGGACTCTTCAAGATGGTCAGCAGAGTCGGTTTTGTCGATTCAGATTTCTACGTTCCTTATCAAAATTCCATTTCCGATACGATGATTCAATTCATCGGCAAGTCGCTGAAGACGGTATTTTTTACAGAAGATTTAACGCTCTCATTACCATGGAAAATGACGCTTCGTTCCAAGACAACTCTCCTGCCATCGCCGGACATTGACGATTTTCTGCAACTTCAAACGTGGGGACAGGCAGTTCAGCAAATTCCGCTTTTCCACAACAACCTGAAGTTGTATGTAGCAGGCGAATTTACCTATCAGTACGGTGGAAATTCCATGGTTTGGTTCGACGAATTGCGCAGTTCCGGGATCTGCAACACGCGATATTATACCAACGAACGGCTTAACTTCAACGTCCGTGTCGGCGGAAATATCGGTGATTTTCATATTTTCTATGTGATCTATAACGTCGAAGGAAGGTTGTTCTCGACGCTCGGCAAAATGCCCTATCGAAACAACCTAAAAATTTTCGGCGTGGAATGGAACTTCATCGAATAA
>JAQUKI010000170.1 GCA_028719225.1 Fidelibacterota bacterium
GATCAACGATGTGCCGGATATGATTAATGACCGTCTGGATGTTCACGCTTGACGAACTGTTACTGAGATGATACGGATAAAACGTCACACCAACGACGCCACCAGTATTAGCTATCGCCCGAATTTGATTATCGGTCAGATTCCGGTAATGTGATTTCAGCGCATCCGCGCCGGAATGGCTTGCGATAATCGGATTTATCGTTGTGGCCAGAATATCAGCGACTGTCGAATCTCCGACATGCGAAACATCGATAACGATTCCCAGTGAATCCATCTTCCGAATCACCTGTCTTCCGAAATCGGTCAAGCCACCCGATTGATAACCATAGAATTCATCCTTAGCGGAAACTGCCCAATCCGTGCTGTTATTCCATGTAATCGTCATACAGCGCACGCCGAAGTCATACAAGTTCTTTAATTTGACTAAACTATTTTCAATGACATGACCGCCTTCGACGAGCATTATTCCTGCAATCTTACTGGATTTATTCAAGTCCAACGCTTGATCGATCGTCGTAGCTTGCTGAATATTCTCGGCGTTCGCGGCGATTTCTGTTTTCAGGATTTCGATGGAACGATTGGCAATTTGATAATGACCTGAAGAGTATTGGTTTGGATCTACCCAGATAGAAAACAACTGGATATCTACGCCACCGGTTATTAACCTCGGAACATCAGTGTGATGATAGGTATGGCGTGTCTTCCAGTGGTAAGATGTATCATTCAACATCTGTTCGATGATGTCGTTATGTCCATCCATCAGCGTTGAGACATAATGAATCGTTTTTAGCGGTATTATGAAATTTTCACCGCCGGAAATATTGACATTCAACGTATCATTAACATATCCAAATTTTGAGATAATGATTGTTGTTTGAGCCGCAGTAGATTTTTTTAGCAACCTTTTCTGAGATGAGCCGATTGACCGGATTTCCGAAAGACCGCCGGAATAGCCGCCGTCTAATTGTATCATTTTCCGGGTCATCGATTTTCCGGCGGAACGGATCGTGTAAAAGTAGATGCCGGTACTTCCCATGCCGCGCCAGTCGATTTCATATTTTCCTGCCGACAAAATCTGGCGACGACGACCGACTTCCTGACCGAGCAGATTATGGACTAATATTTCAACTTCGCCGGTCTGACTGACAGAAAACGCGATCCGCGTCGTCGGATTGAATGGATTCGGATAATTTTGTGACACCGAAAACCGGTCGGGTAATGTCGTTTCCTGCTCCAATTCCGATGAAGGAATCGTAACGCTCCATTCGCCTTTAT
This sequence comes from Fidelibacterota bacterium, assembly GCA_028719225.1. Lineage (GTDB taxonomy): Bacteria > Fidelibacterota > UBA2242 > UBA2242 > UBA2242 > 0-14-0-20-45-22. The sequence goes on from JAQUKI010000170.1 coordinate 1,276, forward strand.
AATTCGTGAAAACCGTGTCGTGGAAGGAGACATCCGAACAGATGACATCGACACTCGCGCTATTCAACTTTGCTGTCGTGATAAAATCCTGAACGACGCCGGAAATTGTTTCGCCGGACAAATTCATACAAAATATTGCCAGCACGAGAAAGACAAACCGTTTTCGCTTCATTAAAATTATCCTATGATTGGAAAATTTCTTAGTCATGCGACTCGCCGGAATAAGTAATCAGCCGGTCGTTCAGGTCGCACGCCATTTCTTCAGTGATGGATGTGTCGCGGTATGCTTCGGCGATCATTTCGGGATGCTCGATCAGACGGTTTAAATCCTTTTGATTGCCGGTGATGACGTTTCCCAGCGCTTCCTTGATCGCCATTCCGAGTACTAACTTTTGATTGTCATTCCGGAAATAACATGAAGGACGATTGAAACGTTTGGGAAAAATCGCCAATAAATACTTTTCGGAATTCGGATCGAATTTCAACATGAGATTCATCCGCGGCTCGGATTCCGTCATTTTCAACGAATCGATGTAACTACCGAAATCTGGAACGTTCGGATTCCCGACAATTTGCCTGCTGACCATTGCAAATGCATTGAGAAAATGTTTAAAGAACGATTCAATCTTCTGCTCATTCATCGAAGTAATTAAATACGACGTCCGAAGGTAGTTTTCGATGGAAAACACATCGATTTCCGGTTGTTGAATGATGGTCTTTAATCTCGCACTTCCGACCTTTTCATCGGCGAGAAGAGATTGTATTTGTATTTCGCCGATCAGCATATTTTTGAATCCCGCCTGAAAATGCAGATGCGGACTCGATGCACCGGCGAGTGCGCCGTTGAAAAAGATGGAGAAATCGGTGAGCGATCTTGCAACGCGGATCATCTCGGAAAAATGGCCTGCGATCAGCTGCGGTTGGTGAACTGTCGCAGCGATTGTTAAATCTCCGGGAAACGTAATTCCCGGATTTGTCAGGACGAGAAACTGATCATCCATGATCGAAACGCCACGCTGACCGATATCCAGATGACATAAAAAACAATCCTGCTTTTTCAGACTCGCCAATTTTTCAAAAGTTTCAGACGTCAGACTTTGCAAGCGCGTCTGATTGCACATCAACTGTATAGGAATCCTATCGACAACAACTTGGGAAAAGGAAATATTTCGATATGTTTCGAGATTACGAAGCAACCGCGGATAACCGGTTTTAGGATCGGATTGTTGACGGATCAACGCCCGAACTCGCCTATTGTCATTCATTGGACTTTGGACGGTTTCTGTTTCAGTTTGGTAGCCTGCCAATTCCGCATCGGTAAGGCGACGTTCTTTAAAGGTCATAAGAAAATGATTTCAAACAAAGATGATCGCTTATCCGGCATACCCGTTCGTTGACGTTAGATCTGTCGATGTTAAAAGCCTACTTTATTGTTGTATTTATGGTAATAGCTGTTGCTCAGAACTAGATGCTTCAGTTCTTCCAGAATAGAAATTTTAAACGAATACTTCGCATAATTTTTTCTCATCAGAACGTTAGCGCCGACCTGTTCGCTATCGGTATTGGCGCCATGGCGGACGGCGATATAATTTGCCGCTGTCATGTTTCTCTCGATCAGGAATCCCTGCTTGAGCATTTGATCGGACAATGCGGCATCTTCGCCATACAGCAAATCCGGATAACCGCCGGACGCTAAAACCGCTTCCTTACGATAATATCTCGGAGCGCCGGGACCTGGAATGCACATCTGCAGAAGCGGATTGCTTTGACCGCAAAGATATTCGTCATGTGTGACGACCTGATGATCTAAAACCAATTCGCCAGTCGCCGGATTTCGCCAAGCCGTCTGGTAAATGCCGATAATCGCCGCTGCGCCGGTCTTGTTGAACTGTTCGATGATCCCGGTAACCGGATCGCCGGTCAGGACATCATCGGAATCCAACTGTCCGATGATATAATTCCAGGCGCGTTGAATTCCGAAATTTCTCGCACCGCCGAGTGTTTTACCGAAAACTTTATAGAATTTGATAAGATCGGGATATTGTTGAACGAATGGCGCGACGATATTCGGCGTGTCGTCGGTTCCATTATCGATGATAATCAGTTCGATGGGAATGAACGCATCCACTTTCTTCCGAACTTCGATGATCGAATCGATCGCATAATGTAAAAGACCGGCACGATTGTAAGTCGGCATGACGAAGGAAATTCCTTTGCCAAGCGTCGGATCGACCGGTACTTTTCGCGTAAAATATGAATCCGGTAAAAAAGCGCCGATATCTTTTAGATATTTCTGGAAACTGATCGGTCCCCACTCGAACCGCGCCGGATCATGAATGTAAGAGAAGTGCTTTTCGAGTTTTTTATCGCCTTTCTGGGAAAATTGCTCCTGCAATCCTTCGCCCGGGTAGAATGGTTTACCGCGCCGAAATGTATAGGTCGGGCTTGTGATCGTGTAAATTTTCCCGTCTTGCGCCAAAACGCCCATCCGGATCGCATAATTGGTTCCCCAGAAGACTTCCTCATCAAATACCCGATCATTGATGAACTTATTCGCCAAAGCGATCAGCGAACCGTGACAGAAGAACGTCGAATTCGTCGCACGGGATGGAATGATGATGTTCGACGGATCACTGCCCGGTTTCAGTTCCTGAAGAGTGCGTTCGTCACCGGTGTCACCGACCAATTCATAATGATTGCTGATGATAAAACCGGCGCCGGTGAGTTTATACGCATTAACGAACGCATCGATCGTCTGAGAAGTGATGTCAATATCGTCGCCCGGAGTTGGAAAGAATAACAAATCCACACCCAGCAAACCTTGATTTTTGGCATGAAGAATGGCATGTGAGACATTCCGAAAAATGCCGTGAGTGAGATCGATTCGTTGTTCGGCGATTTTTGAAAACCCCGCAAGCAGATCGGCATTACCTTCCGAAATAATGACAATACGCGTCTCTTCTGACGTGTTTTTCAATGTTTTATCAATGACGGATCTGAGTAATTCCAGACCGTTCGGATCGGATTGGCTCGCGATAAATAGGATAGCGGTTTTCATATTTTTTCCTTCGACGGGTTTGCTTACATCTCGCTTATTAAAAAAACCATACAAATATCAGTAATTTTCCGGAATAATGAAACACCTAACCGGAATTATTTAATCATCAAAACAGGCGCGGTAACGTTCAAACCGACCTTCGATGTCAATTGAATCCAGTAAGCGCCGGAGCATACCGATTCACCTCGATCATTTCGTCCGTCCCAGAAAAGTCGGTGAATTCCAGTATCCATCGGTCCGCGTGCAAGTTCCCGTACACATTCACCGTTGATGTTATGGATTTTGATTGTAACATCCTCATGGCGGAGCAAATGGAATGAAATCGTCGTACCCGCATTGAAAGGATTTGGATAATTCCATAGTAAAGTCGGTTTTTCCGGAATCGGAGATTTCTGCTCATTAAAAATCGACGCGACCTGCGAGGAATCCCGCAAATAAAAAGTATAAGCCACGCCGCCGTGATCGAACCATGAATGCGACAGTTCGCTCTTGCCGAAAATGTGCTGATAACCATCGGTCCTCGCCGGATCATGAACAATCGGATCGCCGTTTGCAGTAAATCCTGCCAGCATCATCAAATGCCCGGAATAGAGCGGCTCGCCGACAGATATAGCAATTCTTCCGCCATTGGCAAGAACCTCACGCGCGTCACTCCAATTTCTGTAACGTGTTACAACGCCATCGAGTCCGTATTCCGAGGCGTTTTGTACGACTCTCGGCCAGATTCCGAACATTCCAAAATGAGGATCATATGTATCGCGGGCAAATTGAAGCGGATCGACGGAAATCTCATAACTTCTCAGAATCATCGAAACGGAAGTCGGCGAGCAGATGCTTCCACCGATGTCCGGGTCTAGTCCCATTTGATAATAAAATGTGGTCGGAATGAAAATGGCTTCCGGATTATCGGCAACAATTGCCGTATAATCAAGTTCATCCATCTTGCGCGTGTCGCTCACGAAAAACGATAACTTGCTGAGCGTCGGAGACGGATCGGTCACATTCGTCCGACGGAATTCAACTTTAAACTGCCACCGAGATTTATAACTGTCAAGTTCGGCCGTATCATAGTTTATCCAACCGCTATCATAGGAAGTTGTGCCATACGAACCGTAATATTTTTTCCAGTAACCGACTGTTAACCATGGCGACCAACCATTCAGATATGGAAACCGCATGAGAATTT